>JBIJCS010000491.1:0-3826 GCA_044344575.1 Pirellula sp.
AAATCCTCTAGAGTGGCAAAAGCTGTTCTTGCTCTGCATTCTCACCTAGTACGCCTCTTGCGAATTCTCATCATGCATTTTCAGCGGTCCTACTCGTAGACAAAGCCCAACAGTGCAATACTAATGTCGACGATTTGAAAGTATCGAATGACGATGAGTGGAATCCAGGCGTTACGGAATGAATAAAACCCCAAATGCTGAGTCCGAGAAACGCACCGAGCGCGGAACAAGCACTGTTACCATCTACACCGACGGCGCGGCGGAACCAAATCCCGGCCCTGGGGGGTACGGAATCGTTTTGATCGCCGGAAAACATCGGCTTGAGCTCTCCGGCGGTTTCCAACGCACGACCAACAATCGAATGGAGCTTTTGGGCGTGATCGTTGCTCTCGAATCCCTCAAACGCCCCTGTGTAGTCAATCTTTACAGCGATTCGAAATACGTGGTCGACTCGGTGAAACGGGGGTCGTTGCAGCGCTGGGAGCGAGCGAATTGGCAGCGAGGAAAAAATGCACCGGTGAAAAACATCGACCTTTGGAAGCGCTATCTCACTGCTGCTTTACCTCACAAAGTGCAGTTTCACTGGGTCAAAGGGCATGCGGGGATCGAAGAGAACGAGCGCTGCGACGTATTAGCGGTAGCCGCTACGAAGGGGGGCAATTTGAAAGTCGATGTTGGCTATTTGGAATCACTCAAAACCACGGCAGATTCCCCCACCTTGAGCAATTTAAACCTGTTCAATGATTCACTCGAATCGCCTAAGGACCCCGACGAAGGCCACCGGAAGACAAAACAACCTACACCTCACCCAGCCCCCACCCCTGTGAACGGGGAAGAACCTCGGGAAGGTGGTGTGTGTCGCAAATGTTCGGACAGGCTTGTAAAAAAGCCAACCAAACGAAAACCGCTAAAACCTGGACAGGCGTATTACTACGATTGGTATCTTTTCTGTCCAGGATGCGGAACAATGTATATGGTTAATGAGGCAAAGCGAATGGTGAAATGACGCTTGCCTGCTTATTGCCCCGCTCCTCCCAATTCCATACTTTCGCCCGATCCAATCCTACATGCAGCTCATCCCTAGTCCGCCCAAACAAGTTGCCGAAGGGTTTCCCCCTCTGAGGGCTCTGAGTGACGATCTACTTCGCGCGAATGTCCTATATGGTCAAACGCTTGAAGCCTTAGAGGCAGCTGGGGGGCACTCGAAGTTTTGTCTGGCTTGTGGATCAAGACCACCTGCGTTCGTCGTACCCGTTTATTATGAGGAAAAACACTTCGCTTGGGCCCTACCTTTTCCCGTTTGCCAAGCATGCACCAAAACACCTCCCGTCGTCCCGCTTTCGCTGACCAATAAGATCTCGCAATCGTTGATTCGATTCGGCTCCGTGGCCTTGATTCTTCTTCTGTTGCCGCTCTTGCTGAAGTACCTCCCCGATCTTCCTCGCCAACTTCAACTGATTGGCATCATCGGACTTCTGGGGCTCGCCGTGGTGATGTTTAAAATTCTTAAACCTTTGCCGGTTCCAATCGAGACAAGGCTGGAATCCTTGAAGTTGATGTTGAAGAAGTCCCCTCATCTTCGACTCCTTCCAGAAGCCTATCCGGAAGCTAAAAGTGGATTAAGTTTGGATCAACGCGGATGTCTTACGGAATTGATCCCTTGGGAGAAGAACACAGAGCAAGAGTTCCTGCAGAATCACTTCCTGCCATTCGATCGCGGATTCGTGATGGCGGATCTTCATAACCTGGAGAGGAAAGATGGTTCATTGACCCTGTGCACGGAGGTCTTCAGATACATCACAGAACAGTTTCATCAAATTGTCGCCAAAGAAGGAGATCGCCCGATCGCTTGCCAAGCATTGATTACGTTTCTACCGGATCGGAAAAGGGTAGTGCAGACATCAACGGTGCCAGCAGATACTCCATCGCTTCGACTAAAGCTCAACACAGCATTATCGAAGATGCCCGACCTACCGGTTCGCTTACCCGTCGTGCTGCTGTTTCGAACTAGCAATTTTGGAGGGTATGCTGCTGCCAGTGAAATGACGATACCACCGCCCGCATCCGAGTTCCAACGCTACATTCAAGCATTGACTGAGTCTTCGGGCGACGACAATCAAGGGACTTCGTCTGAGGGGAAGACGAGGCCTGAATTAGAACTGAAATCGGATCGAGAGTATTTGGATACCCAAAGCAATCTTGAAACGAACGCGATTACCCCAGAAGACTTCGCGCGTTGGATAGCACTTCATCCCGACGTTCTCGATCTACGGAGTGGTCTCGCGGACTTTTACGCCGAAAAGGGAGACGTAACGCAAGCGATCGAAGTATGGGAAAAGTACCTCGGTACTCATGAAGAGACTCGCTCGAGCCTCGGGCTCTACGCATCCTTTTTGGAACGTCATGAAAGGCTAGAAAAAGCCGCGAGTGTTTGCCAATCTATTACTCGACGCCCCGATGCGTTGCCCGATGATTTCGCGTACCTCGCACACCTACAACTGGCACTTGGTTATCCAGAGGAAGCTGCCAAGATAATCAAACAAGCTCCCGATGGGCCACTGACAGCCGATTATTATTTTTCGTCTGCGCGGATCGCGAACGCGTTAAACCATCCTGAGGAATGTTTCACAAATCTAGAAAAAGCCCTCCATGTTGACGCTACATATTCGAATGCACTTCTGCTTCGCAGCAACTTGCACTTGGCAGACAAACGTTTTGAAAAAGCGATAGAAGACATCGATCGCTACCTAGCCATTGAAGGCCCCTCGTATCGAGCTTATCAAATCAAGGCGGCCGCCTTGTCAAAAAGTCGAGGGAATGAAGCAGCTATTCAATTCTTGACGGAACGGATCGCCGAACTCGGCAATCATCCCTTGCTCAATGGACTACGATCCGAGGCATATCGTGAATCCGGGAAATACGAACTAGCGATCGATGACTGCAATTGGATTCTCGAACATTTTCCCGACTTTCATCCGGCGCGGTTGCAACGTGCAGAACTGAAAATCGACACCGATGATCCCGCCGGTGCCATCGAAGATGCGAAATACATCGTCGATGCGGGAGGCGATGACTCGCTCCTGTATGCTACCCTAGGTTTCGCTTACCACTTAGATCACCAAACCGATCAAGCTATCGAGTATTTGCAGCGATCCGTAGGGAGCGATCCTCGAAATATTTCCGCAAGGTATCGGTTGTCCCAGGTGTACACATCGGTTGGGCAAATTGAGGAGTCCATTGAACAGCTGACCGCTATCCTCGATATCGATGCCTCCCAAATCATTCCGCTGGTCGTTCGGGGATATCAATTGCTAATGCAATCGCGCCGTGACGAAGCAGAGAAAGACTTTCAGGCTGCCCTGGAACTTGAGCCGAACGAAGTACAGGCACTTCGTGGAATGGCGATCGTAAACGAACTGCGAGGAGATCACAAAGACGCACTACAATTTCTCGACAAGGCACTCGCAATCGACCCAGAGAACGAAGAGTGTTTGCTCGATCGCTCTCGGCTTTCCATGTCCGACTACAATTTGAAAGCTGCCGAAAAGGATTTAGATCAAGTTATAGCATCGAGCCCTAACCTATTGCCCGCGTTATTTTCTCGTGCACAGCTGCATATTCAATTGGGTCGCATGGAAGAGGCACTCAGCGACTTGGACGCGATCCTCAAAGACAATCCAAATTTTGCGCCGGCATTGATTGGAAGAAGTGCGATTCATGAGATCCAAGGGAATGATGAGAAGTCCCAGGAAGATCTCGACGCGGCGGTGGAACTTGAGCCGGAATCCGCGGACGAGACCGAATTGCAACGTGCGCTGATCGCTTC
>JBIJCS010000492.1:0-3816 GCA_044344575.1 Pirellula sp.
AAATTCGTCGCGACGCTTCAATAAGATATTCTTCAACTCCAAAGCCCCCCGAAACGTCTCTCCCGATGGCAACTCTCCCGTCGCATCGATCTCCCTACCAAACTCTTCGTCCCGCCAAACTCCAATGGCATTAAAATTCTCTAACCCAAACCCCAAAGGATCCATGCGGGCATGACATGACGCACACTCCGCTTGCATCCGATGCTTGCTCAGCCGCTCCTTAAGCGTCATCACTACCCCTTCTTCCTCTCCCACCTCCTCCAACGCCGGTACTCCCGGCGGGGGCGGAGGTACTTTCGCCCCCAAAATCTCCTCAAGGATCCACTTGCCCCTCAACACCGGACTCGACCTCCGAGGATAAGAAGTCCTCGTCAATACCGCAGCCGTTGTGATCAACCCACCACGCGGAGCATTCCCAACAGGCACCCAGCCCCAACTCGCATCTCCCTGCGATTTCCCTTCCGATTTCGCAGATCCATCCACCTCGAACGACTTACCAAACGCTACTCCATAATGACTCGCCAACCGACTGTTCACCATCACTCGATCAGTGACCAGCAAGTCGGTTAATGGACGCCCCTCCCGAAACACCCCAGAGATCGTTCTGACCACTTCCTCGCGAAAATCCTGGAGCAATTGCACATCGAACTGCGGGAAGACCTCCATGTCGGGCTGCTGCCGCAATAAATCCGTTAACCCCAACCATTGCAATCCAAAATTCTCTCCCAACGCACCCGCACGCTCATCCGCAAGCATCCTGCGCAACTGCTGCTGTATCACCTCCGG
This sequence comes from Pirellula sp., assembly GCA_044344575.1. GTDB lineage: Bacteria > Planctomycetota > Planctomycetia > Pirellulales > Pirellulaceae > JBKCUI01. Next base: position 787 of record JBIJCS010000492.1, read on the forward strand.
ATCAAACAGCACCCCGCGATCCGCCAACTCCAACAACAACTCATCCGGCACCGAAGACCACAACACCAATGCCATCCGAGTTGCAAACTGATGCTGACTCAATCGCTGCACTCCCCTTGGCTCTTTATCCGATGGCTGCTCGACAATAAATAAGCAATGCGGAGATACCAATATCGCTTGCACCGCCAGCTCCAACCCTCGCCTTCCAAACCCATTCTGCAACTCCTCAACCAAAAACGCTCTCTCAAGCCTAAGCATCTCCTCGTCTGCTACCGCACGACGCCAAGCCCTTCTCGCAAGCCCCTTGAGCAAGCCTTTTGCTTCAATACTCCGGTTCAATGGCTTGTTCGCCGGCTCGTTTGTCGACTCCTGCCACTTCGTAAACCACTGAGCGACCAAGTGCGACGAAGCCCTCTGCGTCGCGTCTAAGTACGCTTCGATATGGATCGGCGAAGTAAACAATGAATCCCCTACAGTATCAAACCCTACGCCTCCCGCCCCATCACTCGGCGGCGCTATCTCGTCACTGATCCTATAGCCCGTTAGATCTTCCACCACATTGCAGAACTCATAACGGGTCAATCGACGACTCATCACAAATCCACGATACCAACTCTGCGTCTCCTCAGAAGCGATCTGATTGCACAAATCTGTGCCAGGCCTCGTATCGACCCAGCGATGTAATGCACCCTTCTCAGGATCCGATAACCCAGGACTACCCGGCGGTGGCATTTCATTAAGCCTCACCCGCTTCGCCAATCGCTCCCAAGTATCATTCGCCGCAATCGCCGCACCCGCATCCGGATACTTCGTCAGATCAAACTCCCCCTCAATCTTCTCCCCACTATGACACCCATAACACTTCGCTTTTAAGATCGGTAAGACCTTCTCTTCATAGGACTTCCCCCACTTCTTCAGTAACTCCTCATCCTGCGAAAATACCAAAGAACCATCGCAGATCACCACCCAACATACCCACCATCCCAAAAGCAAACGAATCCCCAAAAATCCCCCCCGACGCATGCCACCCAAGTCATCAGTTAACCGAGGCACATCCTTCAAACAACGATCATCCCCAACAAATGACTTCGCCCAATATTGAAATGGAACTTGCATGCGATCCGCTGAATTTCGTTGGTGGCAAGAACAAACGCAACCCAAACCCACAGGCTGCAATCTTTAGTATGATACGTTTCGATGAGACCGTCTACCCAAGCATTCCCGTGCGACCCTCAGTCGCACCAACTCCTACGCAATTTATTGCTTGCTTCCATTGAGGCCCAACCCATGCACCGCTCGCTTGACTCACTGATTTATGTAACGGCACTCCTATTACTAGCCACCTTCGTCTCACCTCACTCTGCGTTCGCGCAGAATGAACAGAAACAGCCCACCCAAGCACCTCCCATTCGTAACGTTTTATGGATCATCGCAGATGACCTAAACAACGCGCTGGGCTGCTACGGAGATGCACTCGCGAAAACCCCCAATATCGATGCGCTTGCCCTACGTGGTACCAAGTTCCAACACGCCTACTGCACTTTCCCTCTATGCGGTCCAAGTCGAAATGCCATCCTCACCGGCTTGTATCCCAACAGCACCGGCATCTTCTCGAACGGCCAAATCTTCAGACAGACCATTCCCAAACAACTCAGTCTGCCACAGTCATTTCGACTCCAAGGCTACTTCGCAACGCGTGTCGGTAAACTCTATCACTACAACGTCCCGAACTCCATCGGCACCAACGGGCACGATGATCCTGCTAGCTGGGAAGTTGAAATCAATCCCGCAGGCGTCGATCGATTGTCCGAACACCCCTCCATCAAAACCCTCTCACCAGGTCAATTCGGAGGAACCCTTAGCTGGTTGGCCTCGCCAAACCCCGAACCTCTTCATACCGATGCTCTACAAGCCCAAGACGCAGCCTGGGTACTTGAACGCTGCGCCCGATCCACAGAACGGCCTTTCTTCCTCGCCGTCGGTTTCTTCCGACCTCACACCCCCTACGTTGCTCCCCAAGCATTCTTCGACCTTCATTCCCAAGAATCGATGCGCTACGTTGGCAAAGTTCAACAGCCAATCAACGTCCCAAAGCCCGCCTTTGCGAGCGCGAAAAAAGAACAAAATGACCTCGATGAAAAAACCACTCGAGAAATTCTCCAAGCCTACTACGCAAGCGTCTCGTTTATGGATGCGCAAGTCGGAAAAGTCCTTCAGCGACTCGACGATCTCGGACTATCAGACTCCACTGCCATCGTCTTTACCAGCGATCATGGATACCACCTCGGTGAACATGGCCTTTGGCAAAAAATGTCCCTCTTCGAACAAAGTGCCCGAGTACCAATGATCCTTGTACTCCCAGGGATCACCCAACCAGGTAGCGTTGTAAAAACCCCCGTTTCTCATATCGACCTCTTCCCAACCCTCTGTGCCGCCACCGGCACCTCTCCTCCAAACAACCTTCAAGGACAAAACCTCATCCCACTCTGCCAAGACATCTCCCAAACCGGGCGTGGCTGGGCCCTGACACAAGTCTCTCGTGGCGGAAACAAAGAAAACCGATTTTTTGGCTACTCCATCCGTACCCAAAACTGGAGATACACCGAATGGGACGGGGGCTCAAAAGGTTCTGAACTCTACGATCATCAAAATGACCCCGGCGAATCAAAGAACCTCGCCACATCCACAGACCATCAAGCTACCCTCACAGAACTCAAGGCGTTGCTTGTCACCGCGATCGAAAGTTCGCTACCAAAGTCAGGAAGCCCACCCACCGTTTCACCGATGGACTGGGCTCCCAATTTAACCGATCACGATTAACCCGCGATGCATTTCTAACAAGTAACAGCGACTGCAACTTGGTATGCTTCACATGCCAAGCCGCATTGGCTCAATCTAGAACATGCCACCACCGCCGAATCCACCGCCACCACCTAAACCACCTCCACCGCCAAGGCCACCGCCACCGCCGAGACCGCCTCCACCACCGAGGCCACCACCAGCACCGCCATTAACACCCGTGCCGAAAGT
>JBIJCS010000493.1:0-3811 GCA_044344575.1 Pirellula sp.
TCGGTCTTCACCCGTCGCTCCATTCCCCCCCTGCCCCTCGCTCCTCTGTACGAGCAAGTGGGTGAAGGTCAGCAGCGCAACACAAATGAGCATGCATCGACGATGTAGTCGTCCAACGACGACTTTCGATGCATGGATCGTTTGATATTCATTTGCAGATTGATACTTCAGCACAGTCTTAGCTTCCAATGACAGAGTCGATGGTTGGTGAATGGATGTTGGAACAGAACGCAAGCATGTCATTATTTTATCGATCCTGTTGCTTCTTGAGCTTTTTTAGATGGTCGCAAGACCCAGGGACCTTCACCCGGCTCATAGGCTACGCTCATCTTCTCGCGCAGTTTGCGGACGAGATCAGGATGTTCATTCGCGAGATCGTTCTGTTCTTTGGAATCGTCGTTGATGCGATACAAACGCGCTGGGGTTCCATAAGGTTGTTCGACAAGCTTCCAATCTCGAGTGCGTAGTGCTTGGCCCATCCCTCCCTCGTAGAACGACCAGTAGAGCAACTCGCGTTGTTCTTGGTTTTCTGGTTTTCCCAAAAGGGTTGGGACCAAGCTCACGCCGGTAAGATCAGCTGGGAGAATTTCTTTGGGCATTTCTTGGGAGCCAGCCGCAAGTTGTGCAAAGGTGGGGAATAAATCGTCGAAGCAACCAAGTTGATCCGTGGTGGAATTCGGGGTGATGGTTCCCGTCCAACGAGTAATGGTGGGGACTCGAATTCCACCATCGATCAAATCCCGTTTTGAACCACGAAGTGGCCCGCTGGAATCAAAGAATCGATCGCTGTGGCCTCCTTCGTGATGAGGCCCGTTGTCAGAAGAAAAAAAGATTGCAGTCGAGTTTCCTAATCCTAATGCATCGATTCGATCGACCAATCGTCCGATCTGTTGATCCATTTTCTCAACACAATGCGCAAAGCCTTTCTCGGCGTCGGGCCAGTCCTTCGATGCATAGTTGCCAAAACCAAACTCTTGAGTTCCTAGCTTTCCTGCTTCATTGTTGGCGTGGGGTAGGTTCAGAGAAAAGAATAAGAAGAATGGGGTTTCACGATGGGCTTCGACAAAGCGTAATGCACTCTGGAGTATCAGTTCACTAGCATCATCCACACGCTCTGTCGCTACACCAGCACCGGCTGGAGATGCGTTGGGCACGACGTTTGCCAGTGGAAAGGTCTCTTCGTTCGCATCGAGGAATGTTGGAAAGAAGTTATGTGCATGGGTTTGGTCAAGGTAACCGAAAAACTCATGAAATCCCTTTCGAAGTGGTGCCCCACTTGTGCCGGCTTGGCCAAGCCCCCATTTTCCGAATAATCCGCAGCGATACCCCTGCTCGGCAAGGACTTCGGTAAAGACCTTTTCGTCAGCCGGCAAGGAGTCTTTTGAGTTTCCTCGGATTAAACATCGCCCGGTATGCTTGCCGGTCATCAAGACACAGCGACTTGGCGCACAGACCGTGGAGCCCGCGTAGAATTGGGTCCATCGAAGGCCTTCGGTGGCCAATCGATCGATGTTGGGGGTGGAGAGTCGTTTCTGACCATAACAGCCACAATCGCCATAGCCAAGATCATCCGCTAGGATCAAGACAATATTGGGGGCTTTGCGATTCTCCGAATTTCGCGGGGCCGTACGACTTGCAGGAGACTGGCCGAAGATCACTGAGGGGAAGAGAAAGCAGATTGCCAGGTATGCCAGCGTGCGGAGCGTGGTAGCGCGCTTGGGGTGGCAACAGCCGACGCGTTCTTGGTTGTCAGCAACGATTGGGGTAAGGAAGGTGAAAGGAAGCATAGATGGGTGCTTGGAGAGGGAAAGCCCGCGAGAGGATCGAGACGTAGATGGCATCCAGTATACCTTTTGAAATTCAGTTTATCCGCACGGAGTTGCAGTATATCCGCACGGAGTTGCAGTATATCCGCACGGGGTTGCAATATATCCGCACCGTGTTGCAATATATCCGCAAGGGGGTGCAGTGCGAACCGATTGCGAACAGAGGCTCTTGTGTTACTATCTTTGAATTATTGAGCGTGCTGAGCAGACTTTGGGGCAGCGTCGTCACCAGTAGAGACCCTGGTTTAAAATGGACGCCGTGGTCATCGGGGTTTGGGCAAGCAACGAAAAACTAGAGTTTGGGCTACGAAACAGACAGGAAAAAAGATGACGAAGTTGCCGATTCGCTCCGAGGTTTGCCGCTGGGGGTTTTTGTCGACGGCGGGAATTGCCAAAAAGAACTGGCGGGCGATTTCGCGAAGTCAAGGTGGAGTTGTTCGCGGGGTAGCGAGTCGCGAGGTGGCTTCGGCGCAGCGATTTATCGATGAGTGCCAAGGGAACTGCCCATTTCCCGATTCACCGGAGGCTTTTGGGTCCTACCAAGCGATGCTTGATAGCGACGCGATCGATGCCGTTTACATTCCGTTGCCTACCGGGATCCGCAAAGAATGGATCTTGGCCGCTGCAAAGAGCGGCAAACATATCCTGGCAGAGAAGCCTGCTGCACTGTCGGCTGCGGATGTCGAAGAAATCCTTGATGTCTGCGATGCAAACGGCGTGCAGTACATGGATGGAGTGATGTTCATGCACAGTCAGCGACTGCCTCTGCTGCGCGAGACGCTCAATAGCTCCAATGGTATCGGTGCGATCAAACGGATCGCGACCCAGTTTTCGTTTAACGGCGATCACGAATTCCGAACGAAGAACATCCGGTCCAATTCGAACTACGAGCCCCATGGTTCGCTCGGAGATTTAGGTTGGTACACCATTCGTATGATCTTGTGGGTCAACGAATGGCGTATGCCTACCAACATCACAGCGCGGTGCATTTCGACCTTGCAGGGGGAAGGCAGTCCCAAGCCAGTGCCAATGGAATTCACCGCCGAGATGCAATTCGACAATGGTGTATCCGCCAGTTTCTACTGCTCGTTTGCGACCGAGCATCAGCAGTGGTGCCATATCAGCGGCGAAAAAGGGAGTGTGTGGATCGATGATTTTGTGTTGCCATGTTACGGATCGAATGTCGGGTTCGATTTAGTACAACCGCAGTTCACTACCGATGTTTGCGATTTCCACATGCATCGTCGCAGCCAACGGTTTCAGATTGCAGAATATGATTCTGGGCATGCGCCAAGCCAAGAGATCAACATGTTCAATACGTTTCATCGTTTGCTGCGTGAAAAGAAGCCTGATTTGTCTTGGGGACGCATGACCTTGCAGACACAGCAAGTTCTCGATGCGGTCTATGCTGCCGCCGGATGCAAGCTCTAACAATTCGTAGTTCAGCCTGTGAAGCTTAGCAGAAAACGAGCTCACAAAACGACCCAAGGGATGGCGGTTCCGTAGAACCGTCATCCCCCGAGTACTCCCCCTGCCTCTCGTTCACAGCTTGCGCTGTTCGCTTGATAAACTCGTTTGTATCTCTTGTTGTTTCGCCTTGGCGGTGCTCCGTTTTAACTACCCCAGTCAAACTTGGGGGCCTCGGTCGCAGGGGTCAACTTCCGGGAGCTGGCTTTCTTCAAGGGAACCCGCTCGCTCGGTTCAACCGGCGGGGTGGCCTGCTTTGGATCGCTCGTCGATGGAGCGGAGCCCGATGGGTTTTGCTGAAGACTTGTCGGTAGCACCCCAGGGGTCGCTGCATTGTTCGCCGTCCCAAGGTTTTGAGGAAGTTCCCCTCGGCTTGAGAGAGTCGGACGACTTGCTCCACCCGGGATGGGGCGAGAAGCTGCTCGTTCTCGGGAGCGTTCCGTCGCGTCCCAGTATGCTTTTTCTGGCCACAAGCCTTCTTCCAACGCGATGTTGTTGTACTCGAGCAAGGATCCTTT
>JBIJCS010000072.1:0-13138 GCA_044344575.1 Pirellula sp.
ACCGGCGGCACAAGCACCAGTTGCACAAGCACCAGTTGCACCAGCACCAGTTGCACCAGCACCGGTTGCGAAGGCACCAGTTCCGTCCGCGCCTGTTTCTGTGGCACCGGCGCCCGTTTCGGTCAAGCCGGTAGCGTCGGCACCAGTCGCATCAGGACCAGTCGCTGCGGGATCGGCGACATCGGTGGGAGACGAGGATGTGATACCTGCCGGGCCAGCGATTCGACGTTTTGCTCGGGAGGTTGGAGTTGATTTGACTGGGGTTACAGGCAGTGGCGAGCACGGTCGGATCACGCGTGAGGATGTGCTTTCGATTGTCCGCAATGCGAATCAGAATCAAGCAGCGAAGGCTCCTGCGGCATCGGCATCGGCCGTCAGTGTGCCGGCAAGCGAAAATGCTTCGAAGAGTGGTGCGGGCAAGTCAGTAGGGGAGCGTCCTGGAACTGCGGCGACAGACGATTACGGTCCGATTCGGGTGGATCGGATCACGAAGATTCGCAAGACCATTGCGAACCAGATGGATAAGTCATGGTCGACGGTACCTCGCGTGGTGAACTTTGACGATGCCGACGTGACCGAGTTAGAAGCGTTTCGTCAATCGAGCAAAGACGATTATGCGTCGCGAGGGATCAAGCTGACCACGATGCCTTTTTTGATCAAGGCGGTTGCGACGGCATTGAAGCATCATCCGTCTTTGAATGCTGTGATTGACATGGAGAACGAGCAGATCATTTACAAGGACTACGTGAATCTTGGGATTGCGATCGACACAGATCGTGGCTTGGTGGTCCCGACGTTGAAAAACGCAGATCGTATGTCGATTCCGGATATTGCTTATGCTTTATCCGAGTTATCGAATCGGGTTCGTAACAATGATTTTGCGGTCGCGGACCTGCGTGGTGGAACGTTCACCATCAGCAATCTCGGTGCGATTGGGGGAACGTATTCGACGCCGATCGTGAATGTTCCTGAAGTTGCGATTCTTTTGGTTGGGCGATCGAGGAAGTTGGCCACGGTGATGGATGATGATTCGATCAAACCGCGATTGATGATGCCATTGAGTTTGGCTTATGATCACCGTTTGGTGGACGGGGCGACGGCAGCTAGGTTCCTCAATGATATCATCGCATATCTCGAGGCACCCAGTCGCCTTTTGTTGGCGATCTGATCGGTGCCGATCGGCTGGAGCGTCGATCTGTGATCCATTGAAAATTTAGAGGACAAGACGCGACATCGTTCGCGTCTTGTATCATTTTGTCTGCGACTTAGTCTGTGAAACTATTCGAGCTTTTAGCTTAGGGCTTAGAGAGATCAGCGATGAAGAATACGGCCAGTCATTCTACGAATTCTGTTGGTAGTGTCTCTGCGTTTATGGAAAAGCATTACAGGCACTACAATGCGCGTGAGACGTTATCTGCCGCGAAGGCTTACAAGAAGTTCGTCGAGCAAGACAATGGTGCGATGTTGGTTTCGTTGGCAGGAGCGATGAGTACAGCGGAGTTAGGGATTTCGTTAGCCGAGATGATTCGCAACAAGAAGATTCATGCGATCTCTTGTACAGGGGCGAATCTGGAAGAGGATTTATTCAATCTCTTCGCGCATAACGAATACAAAGTGATCGACAATTGGCGGGCGTTGAGCACGCAGGACGAAGTCGATTTGCGTGATAGTGGATACAACCGAGTTACGGACACTTGTATTCCCGAGACGGTGATGATGCACATGCAGGATAGGTTATCGAAGTACTGGCAAGAGGCTGCGGAGTCGGGAAAGCAGTATTTTGCGTATGAATACATGTTTCGGATTCTGGATGATAAGGATCTTGAGCAGCATTATCAGATTCCACGAGAGCACTCTTGGATGATTGCGGCGAAGGAAGCGGGGATCCCGATTTATTCGCCTGGGATTGAAGACAGCACGTTGGGGAATATGTTCACGGCGAGAGTCATGGACGGGACGGTAAAATCGCATGCTGCGTTGAAGACAGGGACGCAACAGTTGGAGCATTTAGCATTGTGGTACAAAGAGCTCTCCCAGAAGCGTCCTATTGGTTTCTTTCAGATTGGTGGTGGGATTGCAGGGGACTTCGCCATTTGTGCGGTTCCGATGTGGATTCAGGATTTAGACGAAGCACATATTCGACGCTGGGCGTATTTTTCGCAGATCTCGGATGCCGAGACGAGCTATGGTGGATATAGCGGTGCGGTTCCCAATGAGAAGATTACTTGGAATAAGCTTGAGGCAGACTGTCCCAAGTTCATGATTCATAGCGATGCGACGATCGTAGCTCCGTTGATTTTTGCTTATGTGCTGGGTCACTAGTTTGCCGGAAAGCGATATTATTGAGCAAAACATGCGATGATTGTGGATTTGTTGTAGGATTTAAATGATGCGATCGGACTCATCTGACGGGATAATTTCTAGGCTTGGTCGGATGTACTGGGGAGAGCGTGACAAGGTGCTTGCGGGAGCTTATGCGGGCAAACCGGATCTGGCAGGGAGTCGCGAGAGGCTCCAGGGGCTTTATGACCTAGGGGTTCGAACGATCATCAATCTGATGGAACTCGACGAACGCAATTACGACAATCAATTGTTTAGTCCCTACGATGGGATCTTCAGAGATATTGCAGAAAAGGGTGGCGAAGTTGTTGATTGCCGTCGGTTTGAGATCCGGGACAACGGCATACCGAGTTTTGCCCTGATGGACGAGATCGTTGAGGCGATCGAAAAGGGATTGCAGGGTGGAGGCCGTGTATATGTCCATTGTTTTGGTGGCATAGGACGGACGGGTACGGTGATTGCTTGCTGGTTGTTGCGAAGGGGGCTGGCGACGCCGGCGAATGTTTTTGATGAACTAGCAAAGATTAGGCGGACGGATCGGGTGCGAGGGGATTGTGCGTCGCCTGAACCGGGGATCCAGCGTGACTTTGTACTGTCATGGGCCGCGAAGCAAGGAATCAATCGCCCATCGCGAGGAAGTGGAGAGCCACCACCAGCATCGAAGCAGGATTGGTTCACCAAGTTGATGGGGTTTACTGAACGCAATCCAAAAGAAGTTCGTGCTTGGGTCGAGCTTGAAGGAGAACATCTCGTATCGCGAGTGTCCGGAGCGAGGTATCGGTTTGGTAGATTGGAGATACCGAAACTAGGGGAATTGCGCACTCAATGCGAAGGCTTGCCGGTACCAACTGGCAGATTGACTATCGAAGAGTGGGTTGGGGATGTGAAGGAACTGCATCGTGATTCACGCAATGAGAATGCATTGATCCAAGCTGCTTCGCAGTTCAATTTGTTGGAAATGGTTGGGCCGAACGTGACCCCCGAGCATGGAATTGGCGGTTATGAAAACGATGGCACACAAGGTCCTGCTTGCGCGATTTCGTGTGGCGCGGAAACGCTGTATAGAAACTATTTCGTCCCGGTAGGTGGTCAGATTGGACAATCGGCGGAGTGTCAGGTTGACTGCCTAAAGGATATTGGAGAGGCTCTAGGGAACGCGTCGAAACGGTTATGGGAAATGCGAAATGGCTATGCGCTGTTTGAGCCGCGAGGATTGTCCAAAATTGCTGTAAAACTCAATTCCTCTTCTGAAGAGGAACTGGAAGTATTACGGACCAAGTTGCGGATTGGGGGCCAATGGGGAACGGAAGTGACCTTGAAGGGTGGCGGGCATTGCGTGAGTCAGGTTTACGGATCAGCGTTACCGATTGGATATTGCGATTGCAAGCTTAGCGATTGGGAGCCAATTGCAAGATTGGTATTGGACGCTTCGTATGAAGCCACGTTGACAGCAGCGGTTTTGAATTTCGCTCGGACTGGATCGGCAAACGTGTACCTAACCACCATTGGTGGTGGAGTTTTTGGTAACCCGCATCCATGGATTTTTAGTGCGATACAACGCGTTTGCGATCGCTTCCGAGATATCCAGCTTCGTGTCGTAATGGTTAGTTATGGACGCTCAAGCGATTATGTTCGTGACCTGATCAAGAACTTTGCCAAGTTATCGTAAAGCTGGAGCGATCCATGATCTATTACAACGAATACGCGGATGTGCCAGAGGAGGACTTGAAGGAGTTTGTATCGAAACAACAGATGGGACGTTTGGTGACAGTGGGTTCGGATGGGCAGCCACATATTGGATTGTATCCATTTTTGTATCTCGGCTCACACATTGAAATGCATTTACATCGTGACGATGAGCAGTTGCACGACTTAAATGGGAGCAGTAGGTGTGTATTCGAAGTCGACGAGATTTTAGGAACGGTTCCTTCTTATTGGGTTCACCCTGGAAATGCGGCTTTTGCGACAGCATATTATCGATGCGTCCTATTTGAATGTGAGGGTATCGTCTCCTCGGATGAGAGAGAAATCGCCGAGCATCAAAAGCGTTTGATGGAGCATTACCAGCCTGAGGGTGGGTACGAGCCGATCGACCCGAGTATCGCGATGTACCAAAATTCGTTGGGGATGATCGCAGCCGTTACGTTGCAGGTTCGGGTGCGAAAGGTCAAATGGAAGCTTGGTCAGAATCGCGATCGTGCAACGCGAGAGCGATTGGTGAAGCAACTGCTCGAGACACGCAATTCTGAGGCTCAAAAGGCTGCAGAGGCTTTGCAATGGACGATTGATCGTGAATCATGAAAAGTCGGATGGGAATAAAGAGAAAACCTATTCGTTTCTAGCTCGCTGGTTTTGGTGTTGGCCTGTGTTGGGTGTTTGTATTTTGGCAATCGATGTAATGGACCGATGACCCATTTCGGCTTGCGATGAATACCCGTCGTTGCTTCTAGTGGAACCGTTTAAAAGCAATGTGCTGCTTAGAACGGTTCAATCGAAATGGAAACAGTTGCTTCGTTCGATAGTTCACCAGCGTTATCTCGTATTTGGTAGGTAAAGCTGTCCGAGGTGGAAGTCCCGCCGTTGTGGGTGTAGCGAACCGTCCCGTCTCCGATGACATTGACATTACCGTTCGTGGGTGGTGTTTTAATCACGATCGACCCAAGGTTAAGTCCGCCATCCGGGTCATTGTCGTTGGCTGCCAGATCGATCACGATTTGGCCACCGACGGTAGAAAGGGTTGCGCTATCAGGGTTTGCTACTGGTGGTTGATTGATCAGTTCAATAGTCAGGGAGACGGTCGCCTCGTTGCTGAGCACACCAGACTTGTCTTTGATTCGGTAGGTGAAAGTATCTTGCAGAACTTCTGATCCGTCGTGGACATAGGTGACGGTTCCATCGGTGTTGACAGTGATGGTGCCTCGGGAGGGAGAGGTACCGATGACGATACTTGCTAGATCGAGTCCGTCATCTAGATCGAAGTCGTTTGCGGCGAGGTCCAGGATTGCTTGCACATTGGACGCGATGGTGTCAGTATCGTTTACGGCAACCGGAGGATCGTTTACGGGGAGGACAGTCATCGTGACGGTCGCCAGCGCAGATTCTAGCCCTTGGGAATCGCTGACGCGGTAGGTGAAGCTATCGCTAGTAAACTCAGAACCGTTATGGTTATAGGTGATACTGCCATCCGCATTGACAGAAGTTGTGCCACGGCTAGGAGGGGTGACGACAACGACTGTCGACGGAGCGATGGGGTTATCTCTGGCGGTGTCATTTGCAAGAACGTTTACTATTGCCGATTCGCCTTCGGTGACATTTGCCGAATCGTTCTGCGTTAATGGCGGAAGGCTTGCACGTTCGATGGTCAGGTTTACGGTAGCGACATTGGAGAGCGCGCCGGAAAGGTCTCGTATTTGGTACGTAAAGCTATCTTGAAGGTTGGTAGAACCATCATGTTCATAGGTTACGGTACCATTGCTGTTGATGGTGACGGTGCCGTGTTGCGGTTGCGAGACGATTTGGATACTAGATAGATCGAGACCGTCGTCGGAGTCCGAATCGTTGGTCGCGAGGTTTAGGATTGCCGGAGTGCCGGATTGGACAGTTCCCGAGTCGTTTTGTGCAATCGGAGGATCGTTTAGAGGGTTGATGCTGATCGATACGGTTGCGAGTCCGGAGGTTGCACCCGAGACGTCACTGACGCGATAGGTGAAACTGTCGATGGTAGTATTCGATCCGTTGTGGGTATAGATGATTACGCCACCGACACCGAGTTCCGCCGTACCGTTTGTAGGCGTATTGACGATCACCACGCTCGCGGTATCGATCGCGTTATCAGGATCTGTGTCGTTTGCTAGAACCGAGATATTTACCGTTCCACCTTCATCGACGGTCGCTTGGTCATTATTCGCGGTTGGCCCAACATTGGGGCTTTGGATAGTCACGGCTACCGTTGCTGTATTCGACAGCAATCCCGTGGAATCGGAAATGGTATAAGTGAACTGATCCTCGGTGGAATTTGTTCCGTCGTGGGTATAACGAACTTGTCCATTACCGAGCAGGGTTATTTCACCATAGACGGGCTGTGAGCGGATGATAATCGACTGTTTGTCAAGCGTTCCGGAGCTTGCAGAGTCGTTGGAGGTCACATCGATTGTGGTAGACGCTCCGGTACCGACGACGAGTTGGTCATTTTGAGCTTCGGGCGGTTTAACGATGGTGATCGACACAGTTGCGATGTTGGATACTAGGCCCAGCGTATCTTTGACGGTGTAAGTGAAGGAGTCGCTGAGGTTCTCAGTGCCATTATGAGTGTAAGTGGCGAGTCCTGTAGCGTTATTTATCGAAAGGGTTCCAAATTGAGGTTGGGTAACGATCGTGATCGAAGCCACATCGATATTGCCATCGACATCGGTATCGTTGCTCAGGATTGGGATGTTTACAAATCCATTGTACAGGCCGGTAGCTGTATCGTCATTTGCGGTTGGCGCATCATTGATTGCAATGATTGAGATCGATACCGTTGCTTCGTTGGAGACTGCTCCATTAGAACCGCGGACGGTGTAGCGGAATACATCGGTGGTGACTTCACCTCCGCTATGGATATAGGTGACAGTACCGTTCGCATTTTTTGTCACGGTGCCTTGCGTGGGCAAGTCGGTAAAGACGATAGAGGTCAGATCCAAGCTACTACCGGTCGGTGGTATGTCGTTGGAAAGGATAGCGAGGGTCGCTGTGGAGCCTTCGGATACAGAGCCGGTATCGTTAACCGCATTGGGGGCTTGGGGCGGTGCGGCCGCAATGGTTACTTGGACATTTCCGGGAGCGGAAGTTAGCCCGTTGATATCTTTGATCGTATATGTGAACGTGTCAGTAGTCGTCGGCGATCCATTGTGTTGGTAAGTCACGTTTCCGTTGGAGCCGACGGTTTCTGTGCCGTTGACTGGAGGCGTTGTGATGACGATGGAACCGGTATTTATTGCGGCCGTTCCAGCGACGTCGTTGGCTGCAAGGTTTAAGGTGGCTGAAGCGTTATTCGCCACTGAAAGAGTATCGGAGGTTGCGGTGGGAGGTATCGGAGTTGCCGTAACGGTGACTTGGACATTTGCTGGTGCCGAGGTCAGACCGTTGATGTCTTTGATGGTATAAGCAAACGTATCGCTCGTAGTATTCGAGCCGTTGTGTTGGTAGGTAACATTGCCGTTTGTTCCAACGGTCACTGTGCCGTTAGTAGGTTGAGTGGTGATGACGATGGAGCCGGTGTTGATCGCGGCGGTACCGGCGACGTCGTTGGCTGTGAGGTTAACGGTAGTGGACGCGTTGCGGACCACGGAGAGGTTGTCGGCGGTTGCGGTGGGAGGTGTCGGAGTTGCCGTAACGGTGACTTGGACATTTGCTGGAGCCGAGGTCAGACCGTTAACATCTTTGATGGTGTAAGCAAAAGTATCGCTCGTGGTATTCGAGCCGTTGTGTTGGTAGGTAACATTGCCGTTTGTTCCAACGGTCACTGTGCCGTTAGTAGGTTGGGTGGTGATGACGATAGAGCCGGTGTTGATCGCGGCGGTACCGGCAACGTCGTTGGCTGCGAGGTTGATGGTAGTGGACGCGTTGCGGACGACGGAGAGGGTATCGGCGGTTGCAGTGGGAGGTGTTGTGACCGTATCGCTTGGTGCATTCGGATCTAGATTCAGTTTCGTGCTACGTACACCGTATCGGGTATTTGTTTCTTGTATTGTGTTCTTACCTGTTCCGCCATCGATGCAGCTACCGTTTCCAAAGCGGAGGTTGGAGAGGATGATGGAGTCGTCACCGGCATCGCCACCGACGCCGGATCCGCGGCGTGAACGGCTGTCGCGAACAGTGATCGAGTCGTTGCCTGCTCCACCTAGCACGTGGATTCGCTGAGCGATGAGTTTACTTGCCACGAGTGTGTCGTTTCCGGCTCCCAAGTCCATGCGGATTTCATAGCGACCGACCGCATTGAGTCCGATGACAGTAAGTTTGTCGTCGCCCCCCCGCATTTGGAGGTCAAAACCTTTTTGGACGCGAAGGAGTGCGGGCTGGGTCAGGCCGTTGATTGTGGTGTTATTGGTGCCGCTGACTCGAACTTGGTTTCCCGAGACGCGTTCAATGGAGACTTCGTTTGCGGCATCATCGCCTCGGAGGACCAGGTAACCGCTATCGATGACGGCCGAGACATTTCCCGCCATGACGAGTCGGTCTTGAAGTTTTTCGAGGATCAGTGATCGGGATGGTTTGCGAGTAGGCTTGCGAAGTTTTGCATTGGGCATAGATGACAATTTCTTCATGGTGATTCGCTATGGATACGAGTGGAGATTCATGATGCCTGTGGGGCGAAATCTTTTGGATTTCGATGATTATTTGGGTTCAAGAGTTCCCAATGTAGTTCCTGGAAATGGAAGAGCAATTCGGCTCAGCGTTGGGGTTGAGAACAGTTCCTGTGAAAAAGGAAGGATTTCGGGGATTTGCACGGTTGTGCATGTTTTGCGGGGTTTTGTTGCGAGTGCTTATCCGACGTCTCCGATCGAGATGGCTTTGCCATGTTTCGCGACAACTTGTCGGAGTAGTTTCGCGTGATCGGGTCGTTTGAGGGATGGATCGGATTCGACGAGTTCGGCGGCCATTTCTTTGGCGAGCAGTACGACGGTCTCATCGCGAGCTAGGTCTGCGATGATGAACTCGGGAAGTCCGGTTTGTTTGGTTCCGAGGATGTCGCCTGGCCCACGTTTACGCAGATCGATTTGGGAGAGTTCGAATCCGTCTTGGATCTTGGAAAAGGCTTCGAGTCTTTGGATTGCTTCGGAGGGTTCTTGGTTAGCTTCGGAGGGGAATAGGGCGACAAACCCGGGGTGTTTTCCTCGACCGACACGACCGCGGAGTTGGTGCAGTTGTGCGAGTCCGAGTCGATCTGCATCGATGATGGTCATGACGGAGGTGTTAGGCACATCGATTCCGACTTCGATGACGGTGGTGGCGACGAGTACGTCGATTTCGCCTTGGGCGAATCGTTCGAGGGTGGACTGTTTGTTGTCGCTATCCATTCTTCCGTGAAGGAGTTCGACGCGCAGGTTTGCAAGAGGCCCGTTGCGGAGGGAGTCGAACCATTGCACTGCGCCGCGTGCTTCGTTTTCGTCGTTGGTATCGACTCTGGGTACGACCACGTAGGCTTGTCTGCCGCTTTGAACTTGTTTGATGACAAACTGCCACCAGCGTTCTTGTTGTTCGTTTTGGACAAGATACGTTTTTACGGGGCTTTGGCCTGGAGGTCGTTCTCGGAGGATCGAGATATCGAGGTCTCCGAAAAGAGTAAGCGCGAGGGTTCTCGGGATGGGGGTGGCGGTCATCACGAGATAGTGTGGTGCGGTTCGGGCGGAGCGAAGGGTAGCGCGTTGTTCGACGCCAAAGCGGTGTTGTTCATCAATGACCAGAACACCTAGTTTTGCGAACTCGACATGTTCGCTCAGGAGGGCTTGAGTGCCGACAACGATATCGACAGTTCCAATGGCGATACGTTGTAGGATTTCTCGTTTTTGAGCGGGTGGGATACTACCGACGAGGAGTTCGATCATCACTCGGCTATTGGCAAGTTGTTGTTTGAGTTTTGCTGCATGTTGTCGAGCGAGGAGTTCGGTGGGAGCTAGCAAAGCGGCTTGATATTGATTAGCGACGGCGGAGAGGAGAGCGTATTGAGCGACGGCAGTTTTTCCGGTACCGACGTCACCTTGGAGAAGTCGATTCATTGGCAGGGTGTTCGCCATATCGCTACGAATTGTATCGATGACTTGTTGCTGGTCGTTGGTAAGTGTAAAGGGGAATCGTTTCAGGATTCTTGCATGGATCATGGCGTTAGCGGGAATGCTAGGTGCAGGCATAGCGTGTCTGCATTGGTACCGATACATCGCAAGGGCGAGTTGCAGTACGAAGAGCTCTTGGAAGATGAATCGAGCGCGAGCGAGATTTGCTTGGGGCATCGACTCGGGTTGGTGGATCCACCGGAGAGCATCTTGGATGCTCGGAAGAGAGTCAGTCGGTAGTTGCATGCGTTCAGCGGCTTGCTGTCGGATTTCTGGCGGGAGTGCTTCTTCGATTCCTGTGGTCAGGGGTAGCACTGTGTCGATGGCCCAGGCGATTTGGCGATTGGACAGGCCTTCGGTCAGGGGGTAGATAGGGCGTGGTACGGGGGGCGGGGGAGCTTCATCGGGGGCGAGGATGGTGACTTCGGGGTGGCGCATTTGGTAGGCTACACCGCTGGAGCGGACGACACCGCGGGCGAGCAGTCGTTGTCCAATACAATGGTTTTCGCGGCGAAAGGGTTGGTTGTACCACACGCATCGCACGTAGCCGCCACCATCGACGGCCAGGAGTGCACCGACGCTTGAGCGACCTTCCATGCTGAACCGCGAGTCCATATCCACGACGGTACCGACGACGGTGGCGAGGGTGCCTTCTTTGAGTTCCAGGATGGACTGGCACTCGGAGACTTCTTGGTAGGTACGAGGGAAGTAGAAGAGCAGGTCGATGATTCTGCGGAGGCCCAAGCGTTCGAAGAGGTGCGCGCGTTGTGAGCCGATGGCGGGAACGGCGTGCAGTGGAGAGTGGAGTTCGAGGTTTGATGGGAGGTTCATGGGGGAGTTTTTGGGGCTAACTGCGAGGCCTAAGGGGGTGATTCTTGGAAAAGTCCTGAAAAGCCTGCTGCGATACCTTGTCCTTTTGAAAGACCCACTCGAGAAAACGTGGCACTTTCTGCTATTCTAACGGCTTGTGCCGTTTGGGGAACGATTTGGTACGGTTGCCATGAAAGCTCATCCGTAGATAATGAGCACCGCCAAAGGGGCTTCTCTCTAGTGGGGGGTACTTCGCTGGGGTTGAGAACGAAGAGAAAAGAATGGAGTAACAAACAGAGTGTACGTTGCAGCTTCTACCGGTTGTTTTCCGGAACTGTCGTTTTCCGAGGCGATTGAGGTTCTCGGAGATTTGGAGTTCACGACCGTTGAAATTGAACTCAATGATCGAACCGATCAGATACCTCCCAAGCGAATTGTGGAGGAATTTGACGAAATGCTGCGGCTGGTTCGCGATACGCATCGCATGGACATCAGCAGTTACAACGTGAAGATCGACGCGGAAGGTGATGTTTATTACGAGCGGTTTGAAAAGATTTGCGATTTGGCGAAGGCGACCAAGGTGGTGACGTTGACGGTACCGAGTGCAGAGCATGGCACGCCGTTTAACCAAGAGGTTGAGCATTTGCAGAAGTTAGCCGAGATTGCTTACTCGCGTGGGGTGCGTATTGGTCTTAAGAGTCAGATTGGTTGTTTGAGCGACGATCCGGATACCGTGAAGAACTTGTGCGATTACGTACCTGGGGTGGGATTGACGCTCGATCCGAGTCATTACTTGTGCAGCAATAACAAGAACAAGAATTACGAGAAGTTGCTCAAGTACGTATTTCATGTTCATTTGCGCGATTCGAAGAAAGACAAGTTGCAGGTGCGGGTCGGACAGGGGGAGATCGATTACAGTCGCTTGATTACTCAATTGCAGAATGCTGGGTATCAGCATGCACTAAGCATTGAGATGACCCCAGAGGCTGATTTGGACATGCGTCAGGAATTGCGCAAGTTGCGGTTATTGCTCGATAGTTTGCTCTAATAGTCAGTTTGCACTAAGAGTCGTTTGCACTAGAAAAATCGGCGGAAAACGATGGAAGTGATCATCACGGCGGTTGGGCCGGATAATGTTGGCTTGGCCGATCCAATCATCCATGATGTGACGCGTCGTGGGGCGAACATTGCCGAGATTCAGATGTACGACCACGATGAGGCAGCGGTATTTGCGATGATGTGCCGACTGCATGTCCCATCGGCAGAATTTGCAGGATTATCGGAAGCGATGTCGAGGATCGCCAGTGATAAGCGGTTGGAGATACGGGTTTGGAGTCCGGAGACGAACGCTGCGAAACCTAGGTTAGCGATTTGTGCGACGTTGCTGGAGCACACACCGCGAGCGATTTTCGAAGCGGTCAAGAGTGGAAAGCTGAATGCCGAACCTGTGGTGCTCATTGGCAATCGACGCAAGTGCGAGGGATTAGCGAAAGAGTTTGGGGTGCCGTTTGAGTTTATTGGGGCTGAGGATGGCTCGGCGGATGATTCGCAGATGGTGCGACTGATTGATCAGTACCGTGCGGATTACGTCATTTTGGCGAGATACATGCGTGTATTGCCTCCGGATACTTGTTGGAAGTTTGCAGGTGGTCGAATCATCAATTTGCATCATGGATTGCTGCCGAGTTTCCGGGGATTGCGACCTTATCATGATGCGTATGCTGCGCGGATGTTAACGTTTGGTGCCACGTGTCACTTCATCGTTCCCGAGCTTGATGCAGGGAATCAGACGATCCATCAAACCACCTTTAGCGTTCCACCGGGCACCAAGCTTGAGGAAGTGATCCGGCAGGGGCAGCAGTCCAATGAACCAGCTTGTTTGGTGGAAGGAGTACGACGCGTTTGTGATCGCGAAGTACAATTGCATTTTCATCGTGTGATTGCACGGCAATCTGTCGTGTGAAGGTAACTCCGTTCAACGTCCCTGTCTCGAAATGGCTTCATCATGCTTCAGTGCATCGGTACTCGTAGTTGCATTTATTTTCTTGGGTCTCTCACGGTGTTTTCGTGGCTTCTTTTTGGAGAGGCGTTCGAAGGTGCTGCGTGTGTTGCTCAGGACCCGAGTAGTGAGCGTGCGTGGCCGGCAGATCGCGCGCCGAAGGAGTTAAAAATTGCGA
>JBIJCS010000494.1:0-3772 GCA_044344575.1 Pirellula sp.
CGCTCTCAGCCCAAGAAGGACTGACTCTAACGATCGATCCGCCAAACATCGCAGAAATCACTCCCGGCCCCGAAAATACTTGGATCATCCAAGGTAACAATGCCGGATCTGCCACTCTTGTTGCAACGTGGAAATCTCCAGGTGGAGTAGCGGAATCCATTCGAACCACAATCCAGGTCCAGCGAAGCGAAGGAAAGACACCGTGGGAATTCGATAACCACGTCCAACCCATCCTCTCGAAAAACGGATGCAACATGGGTGCTTGTCACGGTGCTCTTGCCGGCAAAGGTGGCTTTCGCCTCTCCCTGCGTGGCTACGACGCCATCAATGACCATTTCAATATTGCCAAACAAGATGGTGCCCGCCGCGTCGAACTTAGCCAGCCAGAAAGCTCGCTGTTGTTGCTCAAACCTTCCGGCAAAGTCGAACACAAAGGGGGAGTCCGCATACCCGAAGGCTCAAATGATTATCAATTGCTCTACGAGTGGATTGAAGGTGGTGCCAACGGCCCTCGCGAAAACGATGCCAGACTCTTGTCCGTCGACGTTTATCCTAAAGCCGTCGAACTTGCAAACGGCCAATCCGATCGGCTTGTTGTACTCGCTCGGTACTCTGACGGGAGAACTGAAGACGTCACGCGATGGGCAAAATTCACTTCAAGCGATGAATCGATCGCGTTGGTCAATGACTCGGGGCTAGTCCAAGTCATCGGCCCGGGAGAAGGTGCTGTCAACGTATGGTTCTCCAGTCGCATCGACTCCGCTCGGTTACGTGTCGCTTTTAACAATGACACGGGCACACGCCCCAGTCTCAAGGCCATTCAAGAACGATTAGGCATTCGTCCCGATGAACAAAAGGATTCGATCGATCATCTCGTAGCCTCGCAACTCGCAACTCTCGGCTTGATGCCCTCGAACCAATGCTCAGACGCAGAGTTTCTTCGACGCTCTTCTCTCGACGCTACCGGCACACTTCCTACCCCTGAACAAGTCGAACAATTCCTCGCTGATTCCAGCCCCGACAAACGCGCTCGTTGGATCGACTCACTGCTCAACAGCCCTCAATATGTCGACTACTGGACCTACCGCTGGTCCGATATGCTGATGCTCAATAGCAACTTGCTTCGAACCGATGGTGTCAAAGCCTATTACCAATGGATTCGCTCCAACGTCGAACAAAATAAACCTTGGGATGCCTTTGCAAAAGAAATCCTCACGGCGACCGGAGAGTCCCTCGAAAACGGCGCAACAAACTTCTACGGGATCAACCAAGACCCGGAAACGATGACGGAAAATGCCTGCCAAGCGTTCCTCGGCCTCTCCATTGGATGCGCGAAATGCCACAACCATCCACTCGAAAAGTGGACCAATGATCAATACTACGCCATGGCTAATCTTTTCGCTCGTGTACGAGCCAAAGGCTGGGGGGGCGAAGTACGCAACGGGGATTCAGCCAGAACGGTTTTTGTCGTCGACCAAGGAGATCTAATTCAGCCCCTTCGCGGAAAACCCCAACCCCCCGCTCCTCTCGATGCTGAACCAATTGATCCTCTTTCCACCGTCGATCGCCGTGAAACCATCGCCAAATGGATGACTGCCCCCGAAAACCCATACTTCACACGGGCGATCGTTAATCGAGTTTGGGGTGCATACTTTGGAATCGGTATCGTCAATGCCGTGGACGACATGCGGATGAGCAACCCCGAAAGCAACCCAAATCTCATGGCCTTTCTCTCTCGCTTTCTCATCGATCATCGATACGATCTGAAAGCCTTGATGCGCGAAATCATGCTCTCGGAAACTTACCAACGCAGTAGTGAACCCCTCGATGGCAACCAAGCAGATCGCAAGTACTTCTCACATTATTACCCCAAAAGATTGATGGCCGAAGTCATCCACGACGCAATCGTTTCGGTCACTAATGTCCCATCCGAATTCAACAAAGTCGTGTTCCTCGGTGGCGACCGCAATGACACCAAGTTCTACCCGAGCGGCACTCGAGCTATACAACTATTTGACTCAAGCGTAGAAAGCAATTTCCTCAAGACCTTTGGTAGAAACCAACGCCGAATCACCTGCGAATGTGAACGGAGCGACGAACCAAGCATCATTCAAGTTTTACACTTGAACAATGGAGAGACAGTCAACAAGAAACTCTCCGAAAAAGACGGTATCGTCGATCAATGGATGGCGAAGTTCAAAGACGACGAAGCTGGATTGGTGCGCGCCGCATTCATACGTACCCTCTGCCGAGAACCTACAGCAGCAGAACTAACCGCCATCGTCAATGAACTGAACATAGCCAAAACGGATGCGAACAACCCCGCTACCTACCGCGAAGCCATCGAAGACTTCGTCTGGAGCTTGATGAGCTCGCGGGAGTTCTTGTTCAATTACTAAGCGAGTCATTCCCTAAGGTAAATGCATCACCTGCTCTAGAGCGAGCGGCTCACCGATGACGGCTAAGCAATCTCCTTGTTGCGTTTTGCATGGTGTTCGCATCGCGATCAAATAACCCTCTTTGGGTGACCGTAAAATACAAGGCTCGCGATCGGGTCGTTCTAAAAAGTGTACGTATCCGACCGGTTCCCCTACTGCAACCTTTGCTCCCAGATCCACAGCAACTTCAAAAACCCCTGATTCCGGAGCCAGCAGGTAGTTCTTTGCATCAAGGGCCTGCGTGATAATGGAAGGTGCCAAACCTTGCGAAACCCTCGTTACACACGTCCCCTTGAGTACGCCTAGATGGCGTAGCACGTTGCTCAATCCGTCCAATGCGATGCGATGGACCATCGCACTGACTCCTTCACCACCTCCCAGCTCTGTCGTAATCACCGTCTTCCCCTGATTCTCTGCCTCCACAGGCAGCAAACCCGCTCCGGCAATATCCGTGTACAGGAAGCAGAACTCCGTGTTCCATGCCAGCATTGCATCAAGCATCGCTTGACGCTGCGATCGATCAGGCACCACATGCATATGCGAACATGGAACAAACTCCATACTTCGCCCCCCAGAGTGAATATCGATAACCACGTCGCATAGCGGAAACAATGTATGGGTCAAATAGTGAGCGATTTGACCCGTGACCGGACCATCCGCTTGACCTGGAAACGCACGATTGAGATTTATCCCATCCAACGGGGATAAACGGGTTGCTGTGAGCGCAGCGGGGAAATTGAGAGAGGGAATGAAAATTAATCGACCACAGACATCCTCTTCGGTCAACGATCTACCTAACTTCATCAATGCAATCTGTCCCTGATACTCATCTCCATGGTTACCACCCATCACCAAAACCGTGGGCCCTTGACCACGTGATAAAACGATGATTGGGATCATCACATTGGCCCAACCTGCCAAATTGTGCGAGTAAGGTACCCTTAAATGCCCCAACTGTTTTCCTGTCCGTTCAAAATCGATGTCCGTGCGAATCATTTTCTTGCGTATGCCGAAGGAGTACTTGAGTTCCGACCACTTTCCCTCAGTGTATCATGTTCTCAACCGATATCGGATCGCTGGCGAAATACCAAGATTAACAGGCGATTCAACCATCCAAGAAAAGTGGACCTTTGGGCCCGTTACAGGAGGTATCCATGAACTCTGTAAAGAATTTCTATCTAAACAGTCGTCACAAGCTACTGTGTTTCTTTGCACTTTGGGCTCTTTGGGCAACTTCACCTTTGCTTTTTGCTGCCGAGACAATCGTGATCCATGGGCCGGATGCCCTTCGGAAAGCACTGCAGAAAGTCACTCTCGACACCCAGTTAAAACTT
>JBIJCS010000495.1:0-3768 GCA_044344575.1 Pirellula sp.
ACCTTGGTCCGAGGCTAAAGAACGCTTGCAGAAGCTAGGCAAATGATTGTTGGCATTTCAGCCGGCGCGGAAGCCGACATTGCAGACGGCTATTGGTTCTACGAGCGGCAGAGGATCGGCTTGGGTGATTACTTCCGAACATGTATTTTCGCTGACGTCGAATCATTGGGGTACACTGCTGGCATTCACGAGATAGATAACGGATTTTATCGCTCTCTTGGGAAACGCTTTCCATTTGGCATTTACTATACTGTTAGTGGGGATTTCGTAACCATCGTAGCCATATTGGATCTTCGACGTGAACCGCTTTGGATTCGCGAGTCACTTAGCAAAAGAAAATAGGCAGAACAGGGTTATGTGTGACCTCCGCCAGGCACCCTCCCCACTCGACCGTTGACTCACCCCTCCACCATCACCTTTGCCACGCCAGCCGCCCGGGCAAAATCATGCTCCGTGACCAGCAGGTAACTCTGTTGGGCAATCCTAGGTGAGTTGCCAAGCCAAGAGTAAACCAAGTGCAGTGGGAACTCGCGTTGGAGCTCGGTCTGTCTGCTGGCACGCATCGAATGAAACAATCGTGGCCAACCCGAGACTCCGGCACGGTGCACCAGTCGCGTCATATCGCTGCGTAAGTCGGCGTTCTTCCAGTAGGACATCGAACCATCGGATTACTTTGCTAATCCCCCATTATGTCCTCGATTGCAACATCTCAAGCTGATCTTCCGTCAGTTTACTCTGTCCGGCGTCGGAGGCCTTTGGCAGCAACTTGATTGCAAGTAATCGATCTCGCTCGCAGTCCTCTTCGCGCCCCTCGAGTTTAGCAAGAGCCGCTTGCGCCAAGAGCCTGCGGGATTTCTCAACGATACCGCCTTGACTCGCCTTTAGATGCCGTTTAACAGCGTCCACGTCACCAGCCAGCCACGCGCAGATAGCAAGCTCAACATGGATAGACTGCTTAAAGCCCGATGGATACGCATCGACACTATCCTCTAGCAACCTTCCGTACTTCGCAATATCAGGACCGTGCTGGCAATCCATCGCGCGGGCAAGCAGATACATCGAGCCGCCAGCACGCAGTAGCGGTTCGTCGCAATCGAGATTGGCCAACTTCTCGATCGCTGACGAATCCCAATCACGGGGACGAACACCGTCGAGGCTCTGCGCGAAGAGTTGCATAAGAGCCCCTCGGTCGATAGCCGCACTGCCTCCCTTTAGCACATCGATAAGCTGCAAGCCATCGCTCATAAAGCCACCTACTCGCATAGGGATGAGTGTTACGAGAAAAATTCCAAAGGATGTGCCAGCGACAATCGTGAAATATGCCGCGAGGCGCGGTCCGGATACCGATGCCAGTGCAATGGCTAAAATCGCGAGAAAGAGGCTGGCGAGCGGACCTCCCGCAATCAATACCAGTAAATGTCGACGAGGGGCCCCAGTTTGGTTTGGTAACATGGCGGCTAGACCTCCCATAAGCGCCCGATTGGTATTCCACTGGAATCTCGTGCCGGAATACGAGGCATGCCATCCAAAAGGTCCGACAATCAACATGAGGAATCGCATTCCCTGCAACAGGCCACCGAGAACATGTCCGATTTCGTGTGTGGCGAGCACGATGAGAATCAACACGGGAAACGCTAAAAGGTCCCACACCGTCAGGATTTCTTTAGCCTTCGAGAGTTGCTGGACCAGATGGCTCCCTGCAAGCCCCGATTCAGCGAGCAGATTCACGTTCCGTTTGATCCAAACGGCTAGGAACGCACCGATCATGAAGCCTACAAGCAAGCCAGCCCAAAGCCCCCAACCAACACTCTTGGACTCGCCTTTTGATTTCTTGTCCACGAATTCAACCTCTAAACCAAGATCCAAGTCGATTGCACACGATTTAATGAAGCCAGCATAGTTCTATTGATGCTATTCGAAAATGTGGCTCGGTTCTTGAATTTACGCTACGCTGGAGTCGCCGATTTTCTGTCACTTTCCACATAATCCTCACCTTCAAAACGCAAAATCCTTCATCGCCCCCGCCGCTCTTGCGAAGTCATCCTCAGTGACCTAGGAATTGAGAATGGATAATTGAGAATTGATACTTAGAGCCTATCCGAAACCCCCTGCCCGTTTGAATGTGATGTAAGCACATGCAAGGTGTAAGGTGGCAATGTTGTTTCGAACCTCCTTATCCCATCGTACCAGAATGGCACGGAAACGATTCATCCAACTGTGTGTGCGCTCGACAACCCATCGCCATGCGCGCTGCCTACCGTTGCGACGCGATTTTTTCTCCTCGCCTCGGGCACGCACGTGCGGGATATAGTCAAAAAGGTTTTGAACCATGCCTCGAACCGATGCGGAGTCATACCCTTTGTCCATGCAGAGGTGTTCTTTCACACCGGAATTTATTCCTCTTACCCGCATTTGGGCATCCGAGAGCGTGGATCGCAGTAAACGGATATCATGCACGTTTGCACCTCCAACCGCTAAACCTGTAGGGATCCCTGCTGCGTCAGTAAGCAACGATCGCTTAGTACCGGTCTTCCCGCGATCTGTTGGGTTTTTCCCTGTGGATTCGCCCCCCAATGGTGCTTTGGTCATGGCGCCATCGACACTTTGCCAACGCCAATCAAGTCCAACCAAATCATCGTACAGTTCAAGAGCGATCTCCCACAGGTCAGCGAACACGCCACGTTTTACCCATTCCTGGAAATAAGCATGAGCTGTACTCCCCGACGCCAGGCAAACAGGAATCGCTTTCCACTGTCAGCCAGTTCGCAGTCGGTAGAAAATCGCGTCCGCGACGCAACGCAAGTCCTTACGGGGCCTACCACCGAACGGCCCTGTCTTGTATACAGGGAGAAGTACCCGGATCCTTTCCCACATCGCATCTAGCATTCGGTACGCATCAAAGCTACTCTTTGAGTCCATAGTGAGCCCTCCTTGGCTGGTGAAAGTGTGCTAACTCTCATATCCAAGGTTGGCTCGCTTTTTTCAATATCAACTAGGTTTTCGGATAGGCTCTTATGAAAAATCGGCCCATCCGTGATGGTTTTCAATTCTGAATTCTGAATTCTGAATTCTGAATTCTCAATTCTCAATTCTCAATTCAGTTAGTAGGTTTGCGTTCTTCCAACCCATCGCCGTGTTGGCTGCGGTGCGGTACTGTTGCCATCCGAGAGTTGTTAGAAATGGACAAGTCAGGGAGCATCTAGAAGGGATGCGCCCTGACGCTGAGCATGGTATCGACTGAAGGGCCATCATGCGTTCAGTGCTATTCCTGCCTGGACTGTGCCTGGCTCTGTGCAAACGACAATTGAAAGATCAGTGACTGAAAGCGTCATTTGGAAGCAAAGCCAAAACAAGAATTAATGTCAAAACGATAGCGATAATCGTCAATAGATATGGACATACACACCACGTAAAGAGATGCTTCCAAGCGTTCTTTACTGTTAACTCAGTCTCGGACTCCGCGAACCAAGATGCAAAGGTCGCGAGGACAAGACCGAAAAGCAATTGCAGAAAAGTAAACCAGTGATGCAGAAGACAAAATTCGATGTATCCTGCAGTTGATATAAGTAACTGAATTGGTATTCGCAAACATGGCCTAGAGGCATTGCTTGCAACAACTCCTGCTAACGTTTGCTGTGCCATTGGCTGACCAAGGTTGGGGGCAGTAACCACAATAAGTTTCTAGAAACGAACAGGCATCAATGTACTCTGCGAACGGATTTGCGCCCACAAAAGACCAGTTTCTCCATCCACCAAGGAAATGAAATG
>JBIJCS010000073.1:0-13037 GCA_044344575.1 Pirellula sp.
GACCATGCCAATTCTGCGTGTTCGTCATTTATCCATAGGCAAAAGCGACGTAGACCATTGATAAACTCTTTCGAACCAACAATTGGCTTGATGAGAGGAGAAGCCTGTGGATACACTTTCAAGAGCTCGCTTCTCTCATCACATGAGAGATAGAACTGGCCGGAGTCTCGAGGGATATTTCCACCAAACATGGTTCCGATTTGCGAAATTGGTGACGAGTGTTTCTGCACAACTACATCGTTACCAGGCGCTAAATAGGCATTGATGTGTGGTACATCTCGTCTACTCGAGTCTGAGTAGATAGTTTTCAATTCGGCGCTACGTTTGCTAACGCCAACTATGACACAAGTCACTTGTGCGTTGTGGGCTGCGTTGTTGCCCCAATAGAAGGTTGTATGGGCGAACCTTAACTCCTGCCCTCGCGAAAATATCCTTGGCCAAATAAGGGGAACCTGTACCCCTTGGCATATGGAATTTGTTGATACGAAAGCAAATGAACCATTATGCTTGATGTAGTCTGATGCCTTCCAAAGCCAACCGGCAATATAGTCCACAGATCTAACAATCTCGCGTCCCAGCCGAAACAGTTGGAGATCTTGTTTCTGATCTTTTGTTTGATTCTTATCCCCAATGTACGGAGGGTTCCCGCAGATATAGGTCTCGCCACCTTCATTGTCAAAATCAATCTCGATTTGGTCGAGAGGCGTCTGAAATAAATCATCCTCAACAAGCTTCACGCCCGTTCCAGCTGGAGGACAGATCTTGAGCCAGTCCAAACGTAATGCGTTCCCATGCGTAATCCAATTCTCTTTGTTCAATGGAAGAAACTCGGCGAGTGCCAGTCGTTGGCCTCGATACAATTCGTCACATTGATACTCGGCGATGATGAGTGCAAGTCTCGCGATTTCGACTGCGAAGTGCCTTAGCTCTATACCGCGAAAGTTGGTCAGCGGAATTTCAGACTTGCGTTCAGGCTCACCTCGGAGAATGTTGATCTCAGCTTCGATCTTGCGCATCTCTTTGTAAGCGATTACCAAGAAGTTGCCACTTCCGCACGCTGGATCGAAGACGCGAATTCGAGCCAATCGCTTTCTCAGGTTCAATAGCTTGCGAGGATTTTTGTCCGCTTCTTTCAACTGAGCATGCAAGTCATCCAAGAATAGCGGATTGAGAACTTTGAGGATGTTGGGAACACTGGTGTAGTGCATCCCCAAAGCGCCGCGTTCCTCATCGTCAGCGACGGCTTGGATCATCGAGCCGAAAATATCCGGGTTGATCTGAGTCCAGTCCAGTGTGCCGATATGCAACAGGTATGATCGAGCGATCTGCGTGAACTTCGGAACGGTGCTTCTCGCATCCTTCGATCCGTTACTTCCGAAGAGCCCACCGTTGACGTATGGGAATTGCCCAGCCCAAGAACGCAACTTGGCCGCATCGCGTTCCTTCATCGGTACATCCATCGCGCGGAAAATCTCGGACAAAACGAAGTCCGTGTTGTCGCCGCTAGGATCGCTCATCTGCCGCACAGTCTCGGTGAACAGTGCGCTACCGTTGAAGATTCCCGTATCTTCCGCAAAGAAGCAGAAGATCAAACGTGCAAAGAAGTGATTAAGCTCCTCTCGCCGCAGGTCCCCGTCCCAGTCGGGATTGTTGCGAAGCAGTTCGACATACAAACGATTCAGTCGGCCGGTGGCCTTGATATCGAACGCATTTTCACGGATCTGCCGAACCGTCGAGATGCCTGCCAATTCAAGGAAGTAACCGAAGTGATCGGCTAACTCTTTATACTCACAGACCAGCGGAGGATCATCGGAATTCAGGCTTTCTGCATGGACCGTATGACCATCGGTTGCCAACGCAAACTTTGCTTTGTGTTTGCTTGTAGCTGGACTGTCGGTCAGGCGCTTTAGGAGATCAGCAACAGCATCTGGGCCACCGTTCGAACACGTGGCCATGTGAATGTTGTTTCGCTGCAGGACGGCTTGAACACCGTCGCCTGTCAGATCTGTCTTGTTCGTCGAGTTCTTGCCTATGTTGCGCAACCGCTGAAGCGTAGCCGTCTTGTTACCAAACGCTTCCAGAAAGGCGTAGGGGAACTCAGCGGCATTGAAGGCCTCTTCGACCAGCTTACTGACTGCTTCTTCGATCTCGACCGCGTTCAACCGTTCGCTCCATCAATTGAGTTCATGTTCAGTCCGTTCATTCGATGTTTTTGCTAAGAGACCATTCCGGCCAAGATTTCGCCGACAGGAGCCGCGAAGACTGGGATCGATCTGCGATCGGTAGCGACTCTGTTCAAATCAAAACGAGAGTTAGTAAGGTCTTTGACCATGCTAGTCTCGGCAATCCGATAGCCCAGTGCTTCAGCCGACAGCCAACCAAAACGAAATTGAATACGCTTCCCGATGATCCAGCACAAATGTTCGAAACTCTTGACGGTGACCGTTTCGGTTCGGCCCCGAATTTGAAGACTGTATTTTGATGGACCTACGTATCGAATTGGCCTCGTGAGGTCCATGGTTTCGTTTACGACGTGGTACAGCAACCAGTTTGGAGCTGCTGCACGCGCGGCGAATACGTTTGCTTGCCGCTCTAGAGCACTGACTACATCGAAACTCAATGAATCCTCCGTGGTGGCAATGCAGCCTGAACCTCCATGGAGCTTAAGTTGCCTGCGTAGCCATTCACCCTGTAATACTCCATGGCCACCGACCTCGTGCCAGTATGTGAATGCTCGCTGCGGATGGTTGTGATCGTGGCTAATGATCCGATCGATTTGTACGACGTTCTCCTTCGGCAAAAATCGGCCGAAGATTTTTTTGCCTGAATCATCAAATCCAAGATCTAGACCTTCTTGCAGTTCAATACCGAAGTCCGGATAGATCACTTCCTCGTACATGACCTGGAAGCTTATCCCTAGCCGCGCAGAGTCCAGACCAACCTGCTCGGCATAGTCGAGCGTCAGTTTCTCGGCTCGATTTTGAATTTCACTGGTTGTTAGAATTTCCGGTTTGAGCCGAAACGCTGGTCTATCTCGCATCATGCTTTCCTTTTCGAAAAAGGGCTAAGGCATCCTGGTATTTTGTCTCTACTTCATTGGTTGCGCGTTCCATCGAGTCGTTCTTGGCACATTCCAAGAACCGCTCTGCATCCCCCCCAAGCGCTGTGGCCAATTCAACTACCAGCTCAACGCTCGGGATTTCGCCTTGGACTTCAATCCTGGAAACGTAGCCTGGCGATTTCCCGATCGCTTCGGCTAAAGCGCGGACGGTAAGCCCTTGTTGCTCACGAGTTCGTTTGATCAGTATTCCAAAGTCAGTCATCGACGTTTACCTCATCGGGTAAACATGCTACCGGGTGTGGAAAAACTGTCAATGTGATGTAGAAGCCGGCGCTGTGAATTGCGTGGCCGCGGAGCCATTTCGAGCAAATAACTACAGAGAGAACTGATCCGAAGCGGCGGCCGAACCGGAAACTCCCTGAAGCAAAATTCGCGCAACCTCGAAAAAATCGCACTTAGGAACTATTCTTGACTAAAAAAAGAGCGACAAACGGATATAGGCTCGACTTTACCACGGTTGTGACGTACGATTTACCGATAAATAGACGAGAAAGACAGTCAACCGAGAATAAATCTCGGAACGAACCGCATCTCAAACGAAGGTACACCAATATGCTGATTTCCTTTTCCGTCAGCAACTTCCGCTCTTTTGGGGAGGAGGTAACGCTGGACATGGTCGCCAGTACCAAACTTCCGGACCACACCGATCACCTGATCAAAATAGATGACACTGAAAAGCATGTCGTTCGTACTGCATTGCTCTACGGTCCTAACGCGGCAGGAAAATCGAACTTGATCAAGGCTATGGACTACGCTCAGTCATTGATTTGTACGGGAAGCCAAAGTTCGTTCGCCACACCTGACCCTTTTCGATTTGTTTCGACAACGGCAAGCAAGCCGTCGTCGTTCGAGTTTCGGTTTATGGTCGGTAACGAGATTTTCACCTATGGATTTGATGTAGGCCGGCGCGGCATTGAATCGGAATGGTTGTGCTCGCTGCGCGGGTCGAGAGAAAAGATCATCTTTGAGCGAGATGCAAAAGGTCTGACCCTGGTTGGCGATGGCCCTCGGTCGTTCTTTCCTGATGACAAAGAAATGAATCATACATTGTCGGTGCTTTCTCAATTGCCAATCCGACCGAATCAGTTGTTCCTCAGTCGAGCCAATTCGCTACCGGTCGAAAGTCTTGGCAGTACGTTGCGAGGAATTATTGAGTGGTTAACCGAAGACTTGATCATTCTTGAGGCCGATGTTCGCGCCTGCGACATGCTTGAGCGATTGTATTCCGACGAACTCTTCAAGAAATTTGCTCAGTCTTTTTTGTGCAACGTGGATACCGGCATTTGCGAATTAGCATTCCACGAGCAGTCGCGCGATTGTAGAGACCATGAGCGTGAAGTATTCCAGCATCATGGCGATGACAATTACTATCCGTATTTGCGATTTGGTTGCTCGGGTGATACTGACGAACGTATGGACCCTAGCGACCCTACGAAAGTCATCACGAGACAATTGATGTCACTTCATCGAGGAAGCGACGGTAATATCCGATTCACTTTGCCTTTCAGTGAAGAGTCGGACGGAACGCAGCAATTGCTGCACTACCTGCCTTATTTGCATCCACAACAAGGCAGAAGCCGTGTCGTTGTGATCGATGAACTTGATCGAAGCTTACATCCAAAGCTTTGCTGGGAGCTAGTCGATTTCTTCAGCAAAAGCTGTCCTGGTGCTAGACGCCAAATGATCGTCACCACTCACGAAGCGCACTTGCTCGATCAAGATTTGCTTCGTCGCGATGAGTACTGGATGGTCGAGAAGGACAAGACTGGGCAAAGCCGACTTACGCCGCTAACAGATTTTAACGTTCGCAAGGATTTGAATTTGCGAAAAGGTTACTTGCAAGGACGCTTCGACGCATTGCCAATTATTGGCGATATTTCATCGCTCGCCTCATGGCTGGGCTGTACCACCGAAGGAGCGAAAGAAGATGCCCAGAAAGAACCGTCCGCTTGATCGAACGACTGGATTAGTACGTGACAGCAGTATTGTTGTGATTGCGTGCGAGGATACGCACGCAGTCAAGCAGTACTTTGCGAAGTTTCGTACGCGCCGCGTTCAGTTCAAAGTACTTCCAACGGAGGAAGGATATTCGTCGCCACAAGCGGTGGTTGAACGTTTGAATCGCTACCGCATGGAAGAGCAGATTGGTGACGAAGACGAATTGTGGATTTGCATTGACGCTGACCATTGGATACGCGGGAGTCATCAACGGGAGCTTGCAGAGGTGTTGAGGCAATGTCGCTCCAACGGATACGGCGTTGCGATAAGCAATCCGTGCTTCGAAGTGTGGTTGCTTCTGCACTTCGTCACCATTGACGACGAATTGCTGAATACGATTCTCGGAAATGCGCAAAACTCTTCGGTTTCAGAGTCAGACCGTCAGTCGATTCGTTGTGACGGATTCGAGAAACATCTGCGCATGGTATCCGGTGGTTACAACAAAACAAATGTCGCTCGTCTACCGATTAGCACGCTACAGGTCATCCAGGCTATGCAACGTGCACGAGAGCTTGATGACGGAACAGGCGATATACCGGGTGCTCCGGGCACGCGAGCTTACGAACTGCTTGACACTTTGAAACGACGCGACTTCATCGAACTGGAATAGAACATCGTGAACCTGACAAAACTATTTGCGTTCGAAGTATTCCCGCAGAAGAACGCTACGTCGTCATCCCAACCTGATGGAGGCAAAATTGAGATCACAGCTCCGCTTAGGCATATGCTGGATCAGCTCATCAAAGAGAATAAGTTGGAGAGCCAGACGCCAATAACATTCCAAGTCGATGATCCGAAAGCCGCCAAGCAAGTCAATCTCGTGCGCGATGCGATGATGGCATTCATTTTTGGTGCGGGTACCAATGTATCAAAGAATGCAGCTAAGCTTGCTCTTCGCCTCTCCGAACAAATGGATGATCGATCAAACCCATTCTTGTTTCTGATCTCTGGATTCAAAAATGGCACCCAGGGGCGGGTTGTCTTGTGGGCGTTTCCAAAAGACGAAGGCTTAAAGTTCTCCAAGACGACCAAAGGCGCCAAGGTGGAAGTCGTAAAGGACATATTCAACATCTCTTCAAACTTAAAAAAAGCAGCGATCTTTACGGGTGACAACCTGCAAGACTCATTTTGGGAAGGAAGGATGGTCGATCTTCAAAGCGGCAGAACAGACCTCTGGGTCGAGCGGTTCTTGTTGTGTCAGCTGTCTGTTAGCGGCATCTATGGCACCACGCTCCTTTCTGAGCATCTAACAGAAGCATATCGTAGTGCAGATTCAGTTACCGTTCGGGAAGAGTTGTTTAACGCAATTATTGGCGTTCGGACAGCTCCAATAAGACGTACTTCGTTTCTTAAGTTCGCGAACGACTATCTGAGCAACGACGCGAAGTCTCAGTTTCTAGCAGTCGTTCCTCCAGAGCAATTGAATATGGGCTTTGATTTCGATCGAGCCACATTTGAACAGAAGATTGGAATTCGCGTGTTTAGAATGGAGGACGATGTAATCGTCGCAGCACCTCTCTCGGTGATCGATACGACTCTCCACGTGAACAACAATCAGCTTAGATATGCGGGGGTGGTCGATAAGGAGTATTTGAAAGCAGGCAAACGTGGGTAGCAACGAAGAATTTCAAGACCAGGGTTATGCAAAAGAACTAGCTATTGCAATGAGGCTTGAGGCCTACATATGCACATGTCTCAACTCGCTGGAACCTCACGCGTCGATAAAATGTTCAATCTCGCAAGCCAAGCCTGGCGGTGCAATCTTATGCACAATCGATGTTGACGAATCGCAGTTCGCCGTCGCTGACCAATTGATCGCATCGGAGCTTCGAGTGATTGATAAGAACGACAATGCAATTGAAGCCAAGCGGTATTACAGGGTTGTGACCCCGGCAATCGTGAAAAGCGAAAATAATGCTTCGAATCAAGTCTTTGATTTAACAATGTCGAGCGTTAAGAGGCCAATTTCTGATACCGCTCCGACCATACTTGCCCACCCGAACCGCGGTAACTCTGACCCGAACTTTGGGCTTAAGAAAAGCGACATAGAGCATGTGATCGTGCTGATACACGGAATTCGGGACATTGGAGCTTGGCATGCCAAGGTCAGCGACAATCTGGTCCAACGCGGTACCGTAGTGACACAGGTTCGGTACGGCTATTACCCCGCAATTAGATTTCTGTTTCCTCTCGATCTTTCCAAAGGACCGGTAAAGAAAGTTCTAAAACGACTTCGTGCTTTAAGATTTGAGTATCCAAACGCAAAACTTTCGGTAATCGCTCATAGTTTTGGCACTTACGTTTTTCTTAAAGTCCTAGAAGAAGACAGCGATCTGGACTATTGGAAGGTTGTATTTTGTGGGTCGGTTGCGAACGATCAATTTGAATGGTCTGAATTGAAACGGCGTGTTGGTGATCGAACGAGAGCGACCAAGGATTTTGTTCTAAACGATTGCGGAACTGGTGATGTATTTCCAATTCTTGGTACCGCGTTCGGTTGGTACTACGGCATGGCAGGTGCGACTGGATTTTCGGAAGGGTTCGTTACTAACCGATTTCATCGGGCCACCGGTGGCGCGTCGGGCGGCCACAGCCTGTACTTCGATCCCGATTTCGTCAAGCAAAAGTGGAAGCCGTTTCTGATTGAGGATGAAGCACCCATTCATGGCGATGGCGAGCAAGGCGAACATCTGTCCTGGACCGTTCGTCTCCTCTACCGGGCCTGGGCACGAGCTATATGCAAGGTCTTTGCCGTTGTTGTGTGGTTGTTGATTTTCGCTACCACTTTGGCATCGCTTATTTTTGCTTTCAAGCTGCTTCTCAACGTCTTGCCATCGTTATGGCCCATCAGTGCATATTTAACCACGAGTTTATGATCGAATCAAACCGCCGCACCAGCAGGAGTACGACGCAATGGCGATTTCACCAAGGACGAAACTGATTCTATGGAGCAAGTCTGGAAATCGATGCGCATTCCCAGGGTGTCGTCGCAAGTTGTATCGTGATCGAGAAGAAGGCGATGAGGATGTCGTTCTAGGGGAAATGGCTCACATTGTTGGTCAGGGGGAGGATGGTCCGCGTCGCGACAAACCAATTCCTGGCGGCGAAATCGATGGTGTTAGCAATCTCGTTGTGCTATGTACCGAGCACCATACAGTCATTGATAGACAAGAGCACACTTATACGGTCGAGAGGCTCGTCCAGATGCGCATCGACCACGAGCGTTGGGTTGATCAACAGCTATCGAGGGAAGAACGATTCTCCGATGCATTCGAGCCGGGAGAGACGACGCATGAACGGCTATCGAGCAGTTTGATGCCAGTTGAACGGATTCCTCGAATCGTTTACACCGCGCCTTGCACCGCGACGGAAAGGGCAGTCGCTGATGGACTTTCTCAAATCAAGGGGATTGGTTTTATGACGCCCTACATTGTGCGAGCGAATCGCTTGCTTACCTTTTGCGACCTGTACGATCCGAAATCTCCCTTCGCAAACTTCATTGATCGCTCGCAGGTAGACGGCGAGGACGCTCTTGCAGACTGGTGGAACGATCCGAACCTGTTCGCGTGGTACGTCGAAATTTTAAATCGATGTCTCAACAAGATGACCGGACGCAAGGGACTTCATCTCGACAAACTGCATAAACGCTACTACTTTCCGCCTAACGAAGATGGGACAAAGAAAATGGTTGCCTATCGAACGCTATCAGGCCGAAGGTCAAAGCTCTCCGTCGCATGGGAGCCCAAAGTCAAAAAGACAGGCGAGGGAAAGGGCTTTTGGGAACACTTGGCGATCAGTTTAAGGTTTGAACGAGTGGGCGATGCAAGTTGGTGTTTTTCCTTAAGACCAGAACGTCGATTCACGCGTGACGGCAAATCGGAACTCTCACCAAAAGCAACTGGGAAGAAAGCAACGAGTCGCAAATCGCACATTTATAACATTGACTATCGCGAAGAGATTCATTTTTGGCGAGAGTTCTTTTGCGAAGGTTCGCCTAGGATACTGTTCGATTTTGGGGCTCAAAGCCTCGTAATTGATGCTCGGTTCATCGAACCAAGCGTAAGCTGGCCGGGTGTAGTGGGTGATTTGCCCGTACCAGATTTGATCGAGCATGAAGATGACCTTTTTTCCTCCAGTGAATATCGGCAGCTGATCGACTGTGAAATTCGGGGGTTGCATGATGAATAAAGCGTCTAGACGAAGAAGTAGCGAACTTGTTGCTCCGCGTGTAACTTGCAGGTATCACGAAGAACCATTTGTAAAATTTGGCTGCGAGCGCGTGCATGTCTCGCCTCAGGTTGGACTATCGCTATTTGGTCCAAGGCACGTAGAACTTGATGACTTGCATCCTGTTTCGGTTCGCGTTGGGATGATTGGCACAGGTACAACGATGGGCCTCGCTGAACAGTGGATAGAAGACTGTTCAAATGGAGTCGCAGGCGATGGAGCAAACCATGACTTTCCAGGTTATCGTGACGATCGTGGGTTCTATTCAAGGATTTCGATGTCATCGAACTGGCGGGCGAAGATAACTAGGAATGAGATACAGGCGATTGGAAGTTTGAGGCTTCTCAAAGATCGTTTTGTCGCTTCTGTAAACTTGATTTCGGAAAAGCTGGCATATCTGACAAGTAAGGACTCCGAGCCACAAATTATCGTGCTGGCCTTACCGGATGAACTGCTCGTGCATTGCAAGACGGTGGACTTTAATGATGCCGAGCATGGGGCTGTTCACCGCGACTTTCGACGCGCTATCAAAGCGGAGGCCATGCGATACCGGGTGCCGACACAAATCTTGCTTCAACGCACAACGGAGGCAACCGCAACTTCGAAAAACGTAGATCATAAGTCGAGATGTGCGTGGAATTTTTTTACTGGACTGCATTACAAAGTGGCAGGAGCTCCATGGGGACCTGCGATGGAGTCTCGCGGGTCATTGTTTATCGGAGTCAGTTTCTATCGGCCGATTGGCAGCAACCCGGGGATACTGCAAACGAGCGTAGCACAAGCCTTTGATGAGCATGGGGAAGGAATTGTGCTTAGGGGCAACAGTTTTGAGTGGGATGACGACAAAGATGGCAAGAGTCCACACCTAGATGAAGACCAATCAAAAGCTCTGATCGACAATGCAATACAGAGATACAAATTGGAAACAGGGCAAACCCCCAGGCGAGTCGTCATTCACAAAAGCTCAAGCTATTGGCCAGACGAGCTTCTTGGATTTAGTCGTGCTCTGTCATCCATTAGAGAGTTCGATCTAGTTTCGCTTCGATACAACAACCGGGTGAGGTTACTTCGACAGGCAAACTATCCGGTCCTTCGCGGTACCCAGTTTACAATTGGTGATCGAACCTTTCTCTACACAACCGGCTACATTCCGAGCATGCGAAAGTTCCCACATGGTCACGTTCCATCGCCACTAGAAATCTCTGAGCATCATGGCGATTCATCAATCGAGGAAATTTGTCAAGAGTTGCTTGCACTCACTAAGCTGAACTGGAATTCCTCATTCTTCGCCTCGGCTGAACCAATTACGCTCAAGTTTTCGCGAACCGTGGGCGGCGTTATGAAGGAGATGCCAGAAGGGCTCGAGCCACGTCCACAATTCAAATACTACATTTAAGTCACATTGGTGTAAGCTACGGAGTGCTAAATTGAAATGAGAACTTTATAGATGAAGCAAACAACCTATGAGACCGCTGCGCAAGTAATCCGCGAATCGATTGCAGTCCGGCGCGATGATATTGCTCGCGCAAAGGTTGCCATACTTGGAATGCAGACTGACGAGACAGTAAAGGCGTTGGCTTCTAATTGGATAGCAGTACAAAAGATTCACGAGGTAAAGACCATCGATCTGAGTGATGTCGAGATTGCCGGAACACACCGGCAAGTTGCGAGAGATATCAGTCTTCGTCAAGCGTTCTACAACGCGGCATTCGAGCTAACAGGAACTGCGGAAATCGTGATGATTGGCACTGCGAACCGTGAAGAAGCAAGTATCGGTTACAAATCGAATGGTTACTCAGGCGGATTGCCTGACGTATTTGTGCATTACTATCCAGTGCGAATCGCAAGGCTTAGTGCATCAGAAGGTTTCACATCAGATGTGGATATCGTTCTTTCGGATATCGATGCCGTTGCGTTACATCAGGGCGTTCGCGAGGGAATCGTTCAATCGTTAGAATGCTTTCGCCGAGGTCTCTATATGCCAGCGACAGTTATGTTAGCTGCGGCGGTTGAAGCCGCTTGGACCGAATGTGGCATTGCTGTCGCTACACATTTGAATTCGACGAAGCTCAAAGATCAGTTCGACAATCCACGAGTCAGCATCAGTCAGAAGATTGTTGAATCGGTGAAGGTGTTCGAGCAGCCCGACGGCAAAACACTGCTGAAAGCTGCAAGCCAGTCCGAGTCCATGCTCCGCGAAGCTCAAGTTTGGACAAATGTCCTTCGCCATCGCCGCAATGCTGTTCATTGGGGCAAAGCACGATGTTTTTCAGCGGATCATAGCGAAACTGCTTCGTTGCTTATGGCCGCCAAAAACTATATCGAATTGCTCGAATCAATTCGTCAGGCGTGCTGAACGAAGTGTGAATTCTGAGCGACTGCTATGATTCGCGATGCGTTTGGTCCGAGTCGAAGCAAGAGTCTGATCAAATTCAGATACGAGGTGTGCGTGGCTGCAAATTGGCCACTACGATCGTGGTTCGGAATGGCATCGCAAAATTTCATTTGACTGCCCTGCGAGCCAGACACAATGATCTCTAGATTTGGATGAGCGGCTAGGAGATTCGCTGCAGTTTTGAGAGCGTACAGCGACGCTCTCAAAAAAGTGTACTTTTCGGGGTTGCGAGGTAGGTTCCTGGTCTCCTACTTCTTCTTGCGCAACTCACTGCGAACTCGCCACTTGGCGGCTTGAACACTGGCAACGTCTACTTTGTCGCGCCGCTCTTGCTCTCGATACTCTCGAACCGCTTCCGGATGATTCGCCCGCCAGCGCTCATGAAGTAACTCCTCAAGCTTCGCTGTCCCCCGAAGCCGATGAGTGATGATGCTCTCGAGATACATCGATACATCCAACTCCATCCGCAACGCACTTGCTACCAAGCTCATCAAACTCGCATTGCGGCTCCCCGTGCGCAGGAGGCCTATGAATAACCAGTTCTAGCGTCCGATCGCAATTCGCTTCATCAACCTCGCGACCTGGTTGTTGTCGATCGGCAAACGACCAACTGTCACATTGTCATTCACCGCATCCGAGTGATTGCGGAGGTAATGTACCGGATAAACATTCGCAGAACAAGAAATCTATGCTTGTCACATTGAAAGTTTGAAATTGGAAAAAAGATCGGAGATTTTTGGAAGTTGTGACCAGAGGTGTCATACAGGCTTGGACACTGGGAGGCTTACTAGTTGGTTCGATGGAAACCGGCTTTACATATGTTTTTACAAGAATTTCAAGTTGCGAGATGTCCATGAGTAGCGCCCCGAATTTCGATCGTCTGATTTGTCCAAGCTGTTCGGCAAAGTTTGTCTCGACCAAGACAGTCAATCTTCCTGACAAAACCATGGTGAGTTGTGCGACTTGCAAGTCGAAGTTTTCGCTGGCTCAGGGCCGTATTAAAGGCGACCGCGTCGACGACCGCGAAGAACCAGAGTCGGAATCGGAGTCGATAGAACCAAGCAGTTATCTTGAAGATTCGCCTCCACCTTTGGACCTCCCACCTTTTGTGGCCGACTCCTTTGAAACAGGGCCTAGTGTTAGTCATTTTGAGGGTGAAACGGCATTTTCGATGAGAACCGAAAGGCTTGCCAAGGAGGTGGTCGAAGCTGTTCGCCCAAGACTTGGGGAGATTCCATCGGATATTGCTGAGGTTCTTGATGAAGAAGATATCATCTATGCGAGTAATCCGTCGGG
>JBIJCS010000074.1:0-13031 GCA_044344575.1 Pirellula sp.
TGAAGCGGTCATTAAGTTTCGTCAAGGCTTTGGACGCTTGATCCGTACCGCCACAGATCGCGGAGTGGTCTTGGTCACCGATCCGCGTATGACCACAAAGCCCTATGGCAAGACGTTTATGGAATCGTTGCCTGAGTGTCCGAAAAAGATCATTTCGGCCAAGCGATTTACTTCACGAGATGGCAATGGGACTGCTTGAGTTGGACCCAGCTAAACAATCATCTGCCCCATATCCCAAGACTGCTTTTTGAGCTCGCGCTTTCCCGATCAAACTTTTGCGGTATTCTTCGCGTCGTTGCTTTTGTGCGTAAGACTCTTTTCTAAAATCCGATCGGTCAGAGAGGGAAGCCAACGCCCCATAGCCACAAGCGCTTTACCGCCAAGGCTCAGTATCATTTCACGTTTGGAACGAACCAACGCCGAGATGGCTTTGGCGGCCACTGCTTCGGGGGACATGCTCCCGATACTTTGACTACGAGCGTTCGCAGGTGTATCGACTAAGGAGTCGAAGAACTCCGAACGAGTGGTGCTTGGGCTGACCATGAGGACTTCGATGTGCATGGGGGCAAGCTCCACGCGGAGGGCTTCAGCCCAGCCTCTGAGCGCAAATTTCGCTGCACAGTATTCACTCTTGTTCGGCACCGCACGATGCGCGAGGACCGAGCCAATGTTGAGAATCGCAGGGCGATGGCCCCGCTGTAGCAACGGGATCGCTAATCGGGTCAATTCGACAGGGGC
Organism: Pirellula sp.; assembly: GCA_044344575.1. Classification (GTDB taxonomy): domain Bacteria; phylum Planctomycetota; class Planctomycetia; order Pirellulales; family Pirellulaceae; genus JBKCUI01. The sequence continues at coordinate 739 of JBIJCS010000074.1, forward strand.
GAAGAAGTCGACTTCCATCACGCGGCGCATCCGCTCCACGTTAGCCAGCGCAAAGGGACCAATAGCTCCCGCACCAGCATTATTGATCAGAACGTCAAGACCTTGCCAATGAGAATCACACCAACGGATTAAAGATGCGCGGTGTGAAGGCTCCGTGAGATCCCCATCAAGCAAATGGATCGATCCGACAACTGCGCCTTGCGAAGTCGGAGACTGCGTAGGCGGCGACAAGTTCTTGGCAAGCAATTCAAGACGTTCACGGCGGCGGGCTGTCACGAGAACATGCGCGCCAGCGTTGACCAACTGGTTCGCCATGGCGAAGCCGATCCCGCTACTGGCTCCGGTTAGCAGGATGCGCAAGCCTTTCAAGCGTCGGCGGGGCATGGGATCAGCCTACTTTGGGTTGTACTGCATGAGGGTGAACCGGTTGCGTTGGTTGGATCGCGCTAATGGTCTCGGCTTGTTGCATCTTTTGAGAGTGCTCATCGTCCGAATGATCATGCTCGGCAGGGATATACGTCGCAGCATTGGGAAGCCCACGTTTGGCGGGCTCCGGTATCTTCCCCTTGAGCACTCGCATGTCGGTGCCTTGGCCAGCCAGTTTACCTGCGGCGCCTGCACTCATCCTGCAATGAACCAGACACAAATCGTCCTGGTAGTGTTTCGAAAGGACTTCCGCATGAGTGGCGAGCCAAGCGATGGTTTTGCCATCGGAAACAGGTAACCGCAACTCGAGTTCGACGAAGTTCGTTGTCAGCGAATCGCTGACAGCCATCGAAAGGTTCTGCATTCCTTCGCCACTTTTAGCGGAGATAGGAATTGCGTTGGGATAACGATCAAGGATCTGATGTATGCGTTCGGTTGCTCCAGGGCGATCGCATTTGTTGAGGATCAGCAAAGTGTCTTTTTCTTCGATACCCAGTTCTTTGAGGACTTTGTAGACCGAAGAGATTTGCTGCAGTACGGCCGGGTTGCTCGCGTCTGCAACGTGCATGAGCAAGTCCGCTTGGCGGGCCTCCTCAAGTGTCGCGCGGAAACTCGCGATCAAGTGGTGAGGAAGATCGCGGATAAACCCGACCGTATCGCTCAAAAGTACGGGTCCCCAGCCAGGAAGCATCCAGCGGCGGGTACGCGTATCGAGAGTCGCGAAAAGCTTGTCGGCAGCCTCTACGCCAGCCCCGGTAAGCGAGTTCATGAGGGTGCTTTTGCCGGCATTCGTGTAGCCTACAAGTGAGACGCAAAACGTACCGTCGCGCGAAGCGACTTCGCGAGCTTTGCGCCGCTCGACTTTCGATAAATCAGTGCGCAAATCGTGAATGCGTTTTTCAGCCAGCCGACGGTCAACTTCCAATTGCTTTTCACCCGGACCACGCATCCCTACACCCATCGTTTGACGCGAAAGGTGTGTCCACATCCGCTTGAGTCGCGGAAGGGAATACTCGAGTTGAGCAAGCTCCACAGCAAGCCGAGCTTCATGCGTCTGCGCATTGGTTGCGAAGATATCGAGGATCAACTCCGAACGGTCAATCACTTTCGTGCCAATAGCCTTCTCCAAGTTGCGGGTCTGAGCTGGAGTCAGATCATTGTCGAAAAGCACTACGTCGGCTTTGAAGTGCTCTACCAGCATTGCCAACTCTTCGACTTTGCCCCGTCCAAGGTACGTCGACTGATCGGGATGTTCTCGTTTTTGATAAAGAGTGCCGCAGACGCCTATGCCAGCGGTTTCGGCTAGCCCTTTGAGTTCATCGAAAGGATCTTCGGCAACGGTGTCGTTGGGGAGTAGTAAGCGTGCCAGGATCCCTCGTTCACTGGCGAGACTCTGAGAGCGATCGTGCGTATGCACTAGGTGTTTCATCTCCTGAAAGGAAGTCACTGAAAGGCGTTTGTCACAACACCGTTAGTATAGTCTGAAATGGTGGCTAAGAATGCGGGCTCAAGACGTGCACTTGCGGTGAACGAACACCAACAGGGAACCTGGGCTTGCGGTGTTAGACATCGGCCAGATTGGAAAAGTTCACTTGCCGGTACTGAAATCAGATCCAAGCCGTCGAATCCAGCGAGGATTCGATGGTGGACACTTTGGTCGGTTTTCTTGAGCCAAAAGTTTTTAATTTTTTGTCTCGCGGCATAACAGCAGCGCAGCCGTTTGGAGACAAAAGCGTCCTCAGTGATTTATGGAGGTTATTTTCCCGTTAATGGGCTGCCATGGGGTGGTCTCTTCCTTCGTGGGGTTGACAGAGAGTTGGCTAAGCAAGGCATTACGGTTTGCCTAGGGAGAATTGCCCGCCAAATAGCAAATTCTGCGTGAAAATCGCGTTTATTTTTGCTTGACTTTCAACTTTGTGTACGAATAATCCTTTTCAACCACAGCGGAAACCGAACTCGGCGTCGTTTTCCGACATTTACTTCGTATAGGGTTCCCTTTTGTATGAGCAATCTTTGCAAGAACGTTTTCGAAGCCATTCTCAAGTACGGTCACGACGAGGACTTTGATCCCGTTGTGGACGCCAAGTTTCTGCCAACCGATGCCCCAGCAGGATCGCAAGAGAAGATTGAAGTCCTCCGTCGCCGTGTCGAGTTGGGTCAACCCCTCTGGCACAACGACGACCGAGTCGACTACTCTGGCTTGACCGGCGCCATCCGCCCACGCGAGTAATCTTTCCTTACTCAAGCTGAAATCACACGAACCCGGTTGCTAACCCCAACCGGGTTTTTTGTTTGATTTTTCGTAGGGTGCGGTGAAGCGGTCGCACGTTCATGATTGCGTTACTTCCAAATCCCGATTTCGCCTCACCATGATCGCACGACCTATCCCAACCGACCGCGTAACCCACCAGGTTGCAAACCCCAGCCGGGTATTTTGTTTGGTTTTTCGTAGGGTGTGGTGAAGCGGTCGCACGTTCATGATTGCGTTACTTCCAAATCCCAATGTCGCCCTACCATGATCGCACGACCTATCCAACCGACCGCGTAACCCACCAGGTTGCAAACCCCAGTTGGGTATTTTGTTTGGTTTCTCGTAGGGTGCGGTGCAGCGGTCGCACGTTCATGATTGCGTTACTTCCAAATCCCAATTTCGCCCTACCATGATCGCACGACCTATCCCAACCGACCGCGTAACCCACCAAGTTGCTCAGGCTGAAATCCCACGAACCAGGTTGCAAGCCGCAGCCGGGTATTTTGTTTGGTTTCTCGTAGGGTGCGGTGAAGCGGTCGCACGTTCATAACTGCGTTGCTTCCAAATCCCAATTTCGTCCCACCATGATCGCACGACCTATCCCAACCGACCGCGTAACCCACCAAGTTGCGTCAGGGCACATTGAAATGAACCACATCACTTCCAATGCAACGGTCCCATTACTCGTAATGGTCACGGTAATAGCGTAACGCCTGACGGTTTGACTCAAACGCAAGTTGATCAAGCACTGGGTCGCTCAAGTCCGTCCAGACCCACGATGTGATCTCACCATCCGAGTTGGTGATCTCCCCCGTAGCTACTTCTGCGATGTAAAAGAAATCAAGCACCGGTAAATGAATACCGCGATACAAGTACTCGTTGGGCCGTGAAATCAAATATGTAAGCTTCGTCACGTGCAAGCCAACTTCTTCTAGTACCTCTCTCTTGAGGGCTTCTTCTGCGTTCTCCCCGGGATCCACAAAACCACCAGGCATCCCCAACATCCCCTTACCCGGTTCATTCGCGCGACGCAATAACAACACATGCCCCAAACCATTGCGAACAATCGCGCCGACCGCCGATACAGGCCCGAAAAAGGTCGAGTGACCACACTCGTTACACCGAAATGGACGCAACGGTGTAAAGGACTTGCGGGGAGATCCACAAGCCGGACAGTAATGGTATGTTGCTGCCAGTTCCATCGTATGCTCTACCTTACTGAGAGTCACTTCTCGATCTACCTAGCGAATACTCTACTCTGATCCTATCGTATCTGCCAGATCGCCGCTGGGAAGCCTAGACGACCAACCCTGAAAGCTGTAGGCACTCTTGAAATCAATCGACTAGAAGCAAATCGACTAGAAACAAACGAAATATCGATTCGACGATAGTGGTCTAAAGGCTCGCAGGCCGCTTCTTGCTGACTTTCGGCAGACACAACAACGCCTCAAGCAACAATGCAAAGAGCATCAATGCCACAAACCATCGCCATATCTCTTGGACTAAACTGCTCGCTTTTTTACCCGCAGAGATCTTGGCCCAATTCAAATCCCCAAACAACCGCTCTAACACGGAACTCTCTACCACCCTCGGTAAATCCTCAGCCTCTTCCCGTTGCACCGCGACGAGATTCTCATCCGTCGTATAGACTCCTGCATGCATCGGGTACTCGTTCGATGGCGCGTCGGTACTCCCCAAGTCCATCTTCGCATTCGAATCCACCGCTTGATGTTCAACTCCAGCTATCACAAGCTTCGTCGTTCCAACACGCTGTGCACCGGTTGCAAGCAACCGCTGGATGGTTACATAAAGCACTACACCATCACCAGCTAACGTCGAATCGCGGTCCGATGGGGTCGTGGCACAAAGCAACACCGGATTCGATTGCTCCGCCGATAACGGTACACTCGCAAGAAACGGCTTGCCGTTCGGTAACGCCGCAAGTGGTTCAAGCTTGCCATTGATGTTGCACAACCGCCGTATTCCTAATTGACCTAATGGCAACGGTGCACCATTCAATGTATTGGAAAGTAGTTGTGAGTCGTTTTGCCATTGCGCTATCCTCGCAAACCGGTCGGATGGCCCATCTCCACTCCCACTCCCACCCGCTTGACCAATCTCAGCACCCCCATCACCTCCTTGCGATGCTGCGGCGGGCGAAGCCGCTGCGTCTCCTTGCAGAGCTTCCCAAGTCGACCACTGAACTCCAAAGGCCTCCGTCGAATCTGGTGTCTCGGGGGGCAAAAGCAATAACTGACCGCCCGAAGTAACAAACCTTGTCAAAATCTCCAGCGGCTTGCCCGTCGGCAAATTTTCATGCCACACAATGAGCGCGACGTTACTTAAATCGGTCGATTCAAATTGCGCTAAACTCGCTAATTCCGCTTCACACCGCACACTCTGCTCCGGGGATATCCCCGCACACAACTCAATCGCTTGCACCAACTCCGGACTCTCACTGATCAACAACGTACGTCGAGTCGGTGCCGGTTCAAAGACAAAGTAATCGGTATCGTCACTCGGATTGCTGTCGCTCGGAAGTCGTACTGAACCGTATCCTCGAGACGCTCGATCCTTGGGATCACTCGAAAGTTCCGTTCCAGATGGCTTGGATAGCTCAAGTGGAATGCGGTAATCGGTCATCTGCGCTGCGTTGCCTTGCAACGTAACTTGGACCACCGACCTGTTTTCTCCAACAGAAATTTCCACCGGTATGGGGTCAGAGGATGCCGGTGACGTGCCGGTTTGCTCAATGCGGAAGCTCAGTGATAGCTCCGGTCCCGTTTCCGTCTCAATACGTCGTGCAGAAGTGATACGAATCGATCGATTGGCGACCGTTGGGGTCTCTTGGGCATTCGACAAGTCCAGGATCGAGAATCGTACGGATGGCCCAAGATCCCTAAAGCCGTCCTGGATCCCCTTCCATCTTCCATCCTGACTCTTCCAATCGCTATCTCGCATGTCCGAGCAAAGCCAGACCATGGTGTTGCCAGCCGGATTGTTCTTGGCATACAGAAGGGCTTGTTCAAGCTGTCCCGGGATGTCGCTCGACGCACTCCAAGTTTGACGCGGTGCAGCGCGGAGCCATTGCGCTATCGATGGATACTCCTCCGGCTTCTCCGCAAGTGGATCGATCTGAACGATGCGCTGCAACCCAAGCGTCTTAAAGGTTTCTGCAAGCTGATCGATTCCTTGCTCAAGTTTCGTTTGAGTACCGGCTTCTGACGACTGGCCCATACTCGGTGATCGGTCCAGTACGACAATCGCCACCCGGTTGGAGTCACCTCCAAGGAGAGCGAGCAAGCCGCTAGTCAATGGTCGCGCCGTTAGGAGAATCAATGCAGCGATCGCAAGTGTTCGCATCGCCAATATCAACCATTGCCGAAGCTTCGTATAACCGCTCGACATTTTGGTCGCTTCCAACAAGAACCGCATAGCGGCCCAAGGCACCGTCTGGAAACGCCGTTGATTGACCAAGTGAATGATGATCGGGATGGCCGCCAACGGGAGAGCCAAAAGCATCCAAGGTTGTAGGAAGTTCATCGCACGCCTCGTCCCCGTGTGCGAGCGACCAGGAAACGCATCAAAGGATGCTCATACGATTCGTTGGTTTGAACGCGATGGTAGTCCACCCCGGTCTCTAAGGTGATCTGTTGCATAGCCTGCAAGTACTTGGTCAACGCACGTTGATACCGATCTGCAATCTCCGTCGGCTCAACAAAAATCGATGTGTTCCCCTCCATGTCCACGAATCGCACCGGCCTACCAAACGCGAATTCCACCTCTTGTGGATCTAACAAATGAAACGCTGCCACGTCATGCTTGCGAAATCGCAGATGCTCGAAACAGCGTTTGAGCTCTTCTGTGGGAACAAAGAAGTCGGAGATCACCACGACTAACGCTCGTTGACGAACTGTCTCAGCTAGCTCGTCGAGGATGCTCGGCAACAGCGTCTCACCTTGAGGTTTGGTTTTCTCCAAAGTGTCAAAAACAAGTTTTAGATGGGCAGCCGATCGTTTCGCAGGAATGTTTTGAACGATTTTGTCCGCGACGGTCGCAAGTCCGATGGCATCCCCTTGCTGAGCAGCGAGATACGCAAGTGTCGCAGCAATGCGCCGTGAGTAATCGATTTTCGTCAACATGCCTTTCGATGAGAATCCCATCGAACCGCTTGTATCGAGCACCACACAGCAACGCAAATTCGTGTCGGCTTCGAACTCCTTGACGTAATAGCGATCGGTTCGACCGAATGCTCGCCAATCGAGCCGGCGTAGATCGTCACCCGGTACGTACTTGCGATACTCCGCAAATTCCACGCTGCTACCGCGGTGCGGGGAAGCATGCCGGCCGGATACGTTCCCCTGCATCGCATGCCGTGCCTTGAGCGGCACGGCTGCGAGTCGCGCGATGATCTGCGGATCAATGAACGAACGAGTGACGTTTAACATGGATTAACGAGTTTCGTCAATTAGCCGCGAAATGATCTGCTTGGCCGTCACCCCTTCAGCCTGCGCCGCAAAGGTCGTAATCAAACGGTGTACCAGAACCGGTTTTGCCACGTACTGAACATCTTCCAAGCGAACCATGTAGCTGCCTTGCAACGCCGCACGACTCTTCGCACCGAGAATCAAGTTCTGTACAGCACGCGGACCTGCTCCCCAACTGACGAATGGCTTAAGCCAATCCGGAGCAGTGGGTGATTGCGGTCTGGTCTTGCGAACCAGCTTGGCCGCATACTCATAGATGTGGTCGGCAACCGGTACGCGTCGGACCAAACGCTGGTATTGCAGAATCTCTTCCCCACTGAGTACACCATCGAGTTTGACCAAGTCATCGCCGGTGGTCGTGCGAGCGATTTGAATCTCCTCTTCTTCGTTCGGATAATCCAACTCGACCAGAAACATAAACCGGTCCAACTGAGCTTCCGGCAACGGATAAGTCCCTTCTTGCTCCACAGGGTTTTGGGTTGCTAACACCATGAAAGGTGACTCAAGATCGAACGATTTACCCAATACCGTTACACGCTGCTCCTGCATCGCTTCCAGCAACGCGGCTTGGGTCTTGGGTGGGGCACGGTTGATTTCATCGGCTAAGATAATGTTTTCGAAGATCGGCCCAGGAATGAACTGAAATTCCCGTCGACCTTCGGCGGTCTCTTGGAGAATGTCCGTCCCGGTGATGTCCATCGGCATCAAGTCCGGTGTGAACTGTATCCGGTTGAAACCTAGTGACATCGTTTCAGCAATCTTGCTGACTAACAACGTCTTGGCCAATCCCGGAACCCCCATGAGCAACGCATGGCGGCGAGCGAACAAACAAATCGCAAGTTGCTCGATGACTTCACGCTGCCCGACGATGACCTTGGCTAACTCGCGGCAAAAACGTGCGTAGGCAGTGCGAAGTTCATCAATGGCTCGAACTTCCTGATCCGTCAGTTGCTGTTCGTGACTGGCGGTGTTCGTATCAGATTGGCTCATGGAGATTCGTTAGGGGGCTCAGGAAGGTGGAAGTGGTTAAGTACTCGTAAATGATGGGTGGTATTGTAATTCAGTTCCGGTCGGTCGGTGAAGAATTGCAGCCAACGGATGAGAAATCGAATGACTCCCGGTCTGTCGGTTACGCAACTTATTTGCGTTATTCGCGGTTGGCTTCTCGGTACAGCATCGCAAAATCCCCTTGAGTCGCGGTTCTGGGGTTAAATGCGCCTGTCCATTGTTTCGCAGCCATTTGGGACATGGCGTCGATCAACGCGTCCGGTGATCCGTAATCGGCGGACTTGGTTGACCAAGCTGGAAGGTCGCACAGGCGGCAGGACAGGGAAGCGAGTTCAAGCCAACTTTGAAAGCGCAGAGCAAGCAAATCGCTGGGGTTTCGCATATCGTTGGGGATTTGCAACGTGGTGTGCGTCGGCTCGGGGAGCAAGTGAACGAGTTCACGATATCGGGCATCGACTTCTGGGGCGTTGAACCGAACGACATGAGGCATCATGATGCCGACGGCTTGACCATGGGGGACATCGAGGAAAGCGGTCAGAGGATTCGCCAAGGCGTGAGCGGCACCCAGCATGGACGCTTCGATAGCCATACCGGCAAATGCGGCACCGAGCTGCATTTGACAGCGGGCTTGCAAGTCGTCGGGGTCTTCGATCACCCTGGGAAAGCCCCTGGAGAGGAGCGTCCAAGCTTCCCGAGCATAACAATCGCTGATGGCGTTTCGTTTCGTGGTTACAAAGCTCTCGAGGGCATGGGTCAGGGCATCGATACCGGTTAACGCCGTAACGCGACGGGGCTGAGTTCGGGTCAAATGCGGGTCTAAGATCGCGATGGCTGGTGCGGCTTTTGGGTCACCGCAAGCCATCTTTACGTGGGATTTCGAATCGCTGATCAAAGCAAAGGATTGCGTTTCGCTACCGGTACCTGCGGTTGTTGGGATCGCGATCAGCGGTAGCATCGGTGCTGTGGCTTTTCCCACACCCCAGTAATCTGCAATCTTTCCTCCGCAGGAATAAAGAAAGTTAATTCCTTTTGCGCAGTCCATACTGGAGCCGCCGCCGAGACCTACAAGTAGATCGGGTCGGAACGTACGGGCGACTTGTAGTCCGGCGTCGACGTGATCGGTGGATGGATTTTCGGCTAGTTCGTGGAATCCGAGGGTTTCCAAGCCGGCTTTGCGCAACGCATTTTCGCCTCTGCTAAAGATACCGGCGGAGAGAACACCTGGATCGCTGACGACGAGCACGCGAGTGGCTCCTAGGCTTTTCGCTAGCGTTCCGAGTTGTTCGATGGCATGTTCCCCGGCCACGAGGCGAGTGCGAAGTTGGTAATCGAGCATGGATGGTTGGGGATGTTGGGGTCGGTGGGGATATCGGGATCGGTGGGGCTATCGGGATCGGTGGGATAGGTGGAGTTGTTCCGGGGGAGGCTGCTATTCTTGCATAACCCGAACAGATTACCAACTCTCGGAGTTTCCGTTGTAAACAGAAGAGGACAAACGGATATTCCCGTGAATTTTACCTAAGCGAAACTCCGAAGTTAACCTGCGAGCAGTGTGTTCATGGATGAACCGAGCGACTTCTTGGCTATCGGGGTGACCCGAAGCTGCGGTGCGCGGCTGGTGAGTCGGCGGCATGGACATTCAGCCTGATCCTTGGCCCATCAATTGTTGACGGCCGAACTATCAACGCTTCTTCGTTGCCGATTTGTTCAGGATAGGAGTTCCAGAACTATGAAGATGAACCGACTTGCGCTCAGTGCAATGATTGCCGGCGCTTGCATTTCGGGGTCGGCCTTCGGTCAAACCAACCGAACCGCCGCTCCGCGCTATTCCCCAGCTTCTTACTACAGCTATTACGATGATGCTTCCACGGCCGCGCCCGTGACGAAAGCGTCAGCGACCAATAACGTAGTACAAGCTTCTGCGGTATGCGATAACAAACAAGTTTGCGATTCCGGCAATGGTGCTGGGGGTTGCGACAACACGGGTGGCTTGGGTGCTGCACTTGGTGGCCGTGCTGGCTGCGATTTGGGTAATGGGTTGGGCAACGGTTGCGATGCTGGCGGATGCGATTCGCTTGGTGGTAGCAGCGGTTTGTTTGGCTGTGGTCTGCTTGGAACCGGTCGTTCGTTGACCGATCCATGGAAGCTCGTAAGCCAACCGATCGGTGGATTCAACATCGGTGGATGGACCAGCGTTGGGTACCATTCCCATGCAAACCCATTTAGCTTCAACACATATCCCAAGAAGATTCAGCTTGGTCAGCAGTGGTTCTTCGCAGACCGCGTCGCTGACGGCAGCGAAGGGCTTGGTTGGGGTGGTCGGATCGATTATCTCTACGGTACCGATGCTCCAGACACACAGTCCTTTGGTATTGCGAACAACCACTGGGACAACGGTTGGGACAATGGTGCACAATATGGCCACGCGATTCCCCAAGCGTACGGTGAAGTCGCTTACGGCGATTTGAGCGTCAAAGTCGGTCACTTCTTCACCATCGTTGGAAATGAAGTGGTCGCTGCTACCGGTAACTTCTTCTACAGCCGTCAGTTCACTTTCTACAATGCTGAGCCATTCACCCACACCGGTGCGTTGAGCACTTATAAAGTGAACGACGATACTCAGTTGTTCAACGGGTACGTGATGGGTTGGGACAGTGGTTTTGAAGATAACGGCGATGCATACATCGGTGGTATCAAGACCAAGGTCAACGACAAGTGGACGTTCTTGTGGAATTCGGTTCTCGGTCGATTTGGCGAAAGCAAATCCCTCAATGCGAACGAGCGTGGCGGGATCCAGAACGTCATGTTGATCGGTAGCTTGACCGACAAGTTGACGTACATCAGTCAAACCGACGTTTTGTACACCACCAATGATTCGGCCGCCGTGGTTCGCAACACGTTTGGCAACATCAACTACTTGATTTACCAGATGAACGATCGTTGGTCTCTTGGCCAAAGATTTGAATGGTTCAACTATGGTGGATCAGGGTTCGGTGGGGCGCACAACGACGAGTTGTACAACTACACCGTCGGCACGAACTACCGAGCACACGCGAACCTATTGTTCCGACCAGAAGTTCGCTGGGTATGGGACAAGAGCCGCTTCGGGTTCAACGAAGACAAGGCCGCAAGCCAAGCAGCGATTGGCGGCGACATGGTCTTCACGTTCTAGTCCGTGGGCTAGAGATCAAAGCTAGGGACAAAAGAACCTAGCGACAAACAAGAACCGGACGGCACGACCCAGGCCGTCCGGTTTCGTTTGATGAATCGCCAACATCGAACCCAACATTTCAACATCTCGTTTAGCCGTCAGCCGTAGGCGTACGAGTATTTCGTTTAGCCGTCAGCCGGAGGCGTACGATAGCATGGAAGACATACGCCGCAATACTCCTGACAGCGTTGTGCACTTGCGATTTGCCGACCCTCCAGACCTCGATGCCGTTTGTGGTCGCTGTGAGTTTTCTTTGCGTCTTTGATTCTTTGCGTGAGACATTGTCGCGATGGTATGTTCCGCGGTCCATTGTTTAAACCGTACGCACTGGATAGACGGTGCTTGGTGAATCTTCTGTGGCTGATGATCGTTTGGGTAGGGACCGCTACACATACCCTACGTTACTCCCGCCTCCCGCCTAACGCCTCCGGCCTAACGCCTCCCTTCCGGTACGATCTGCATTCGATGAACCGGCTCGCTAGGTAGTAACGACGAAGCCACCCCGTTGGCCCAATCGTCAAACCCAGCCCGGTAATACGACGATAACGGATGACCCGACGCTCCACCCGGCTGATGGTAGATCCCAGCCCCCTCCAATCCCGGACTGACGACCAAACGTTGCGATGCTCCTCCTGATGGACTCTGTACGCGCGGCAGATGACTGTCACCAGGTAACTCCACCGCTGGCATGTCCAAAAATGATCCCAACGCAGGTACCGCTCGCGTTAACGGGTGCCGTATCGCTGCCCGATTCCGCTTCCCCCACGTCGCTTGCGATAACGGCTGCTCTCGCGTTAACTCTACCTCTGTACTCTTCGCCGCATCCAACAACAACGCATCCCAACTCTCATACTCCACCGGTAACCAATGCTCCGGCCTCTGCTCAAGCAACTCCTCGACGACGTCCTCA
>JBIJCS010000075.1:0-13024 GCA_044344575.1 Pirellula sp.
AGGCCCCACGTGGCGATGTCGACGTGGTGAGCACCCCAGTCGGTTAGTTTGCCTCCCGAGTATTCGTACCACCAACGGAATTCATAGTGGCATCGAGACCAGCTCTTCGTCTCGCCGTTGTCGCCGGCAAGGTAGCGGAAAGGGGCGGCAGCGACAGGTCCTTGCCACAGCTCCCAGTCCAGTTCGTTGGGAGGTGTTGCCACTGGAATCTCTGGGCTTGTAGGGGAGCCACCGATGTGGCAGGTGGCTCGTTGTACTTTGCCGATTCGACCATGTTGAAGCATCGCGATCGCTTGGATAAATTGCTTTTCGCTCCGTTGTTGAGTGCCGATTTGGACGATGCGTCCGGTTTTCTTGCACACTTCACAGATTGCTCGTCCTTCGGGGATCGTCAGTGTCATCGGTTTTTCACAGTACACGTCTTTGCCGGCGAGCATCGCTTCGATTGCAATTTTCGCGTGCCAGTGATCCGGTGTGGAAATGTGAACAATGTCGATCTTGGGGTTATCTAGAATCGCCCGATAATCGTGATGGCTGGAGGGTTCGACACCGGTCCATTCCTTGACGATTCCGGCTGCCCTTTCGGTGCGGCTTCGGTCGGCATCGCAGACTGCGACGTAGTCGCCATACTTTCGAAAATCTGGTGCTGAGCCCCAAGGACCATTGATGCCGGTGGCTTTTTGACACCAACGGCTACCGGTCCCTACAGCCCCGACCCTGGGCCGATCGTTGGCTTGGGTAAATCCCCAAGCTCTTCCAGCGCGGGAGGGTAGGGTCATCCCACCGGCGGCACCGAGAGTGGAAAGCAAAAAGCTACGTCGGCTGGGGTTAGAATGTCGATTGATTCTCATGGTTCGCATTGGCTTTCGAGGATCGAGAAGGGGGGAATTTGGGGATAAGCTGAAGTCTTATTGTAGATCGACGCAGCTTCTGATTGTGCCTCGTTGGCGGTCCAAGACCTTGGCATCGGAACATCCAAGGAAAAACTTCAACCAAATGATCCTACCGCTTAACTCCTAGAAGTCCCCGTCGATCTGTGCTAAAACCCTATACTTTTCCGCGGGACGTCTCAAAAGTTTGGGGCATGCTCCGTCGGTTTTCCATCGATCTCAGCACACAGAATCCAGCCAAGCATGAGTGATACAAAGACCAAGTCCCACGATAGCGATTCGACAGAGAAACCAGGTAAGGTGGAGAATTGTGTCATTATAGGGAGCGGGCCTGCTGGTTGGTCGGCAGCCATTTACGCCGCCCGCGCCAACCTTCGTCCTCTTCTTTTCGAAGGCGCGATGACCGAAGAGAACCGCATTATGGGGCGGTTCCCCATGGGTCAATTGGCACAGACGACCGAAGTGGAAAATTATGCCGGATTCCCTTCCGGCAAACTCAAGGAGTTCATCGACTCGGCGATCGATCCTTCTCGCCAATACATGTATCCACCTGTCGAAGAGCATCCACACGCTGTTACCGGTCCTGAGTTGATGGAACTGATGCGTCAACAAGCGACGAACTTCGGTACTCGCATCATTACGGACGATATTGTTAGCGTCGATTTTTCGAAGCGACCATTGGTGCTGAATACTAGCGAGAATGGTACCTATCAAACCCACACCGTAATCATTGCTACGGGTGCGAGTGCTAATTATTTGGGCATCCCAAGCGAAGAAAAGTTCCGCAATCGAGGTGTCAGCGCTTGTGCGGTTTGTGATGGCGCGTTGCCCCGGTTTCGAAACAAGCCTCTTGTTGTAGTCGGCGGTGGGGACTCTGCAGTGGAAGAAGCGAGTTATCTGACCAAGTACGCATCGAAGGTCTACATGTTGCTGCGGCGAGGTGAGATGCGAGCGAGCAAGATCATGCAAGAGCGTGCGTTTTCAAATCCAAAGATTGAGCTCGTAAAATTCTCGGTGGTAGACGAGGTCTTGGGTGATGATGATCCAAGGGTAGGCGTGACGGGTGTAAGAATCCGTAATGTCGAGACCAACGCGACGCAGGATTTGGAAGCGACGGGTATGTTCTTGGCGATTGGACATACGCCCAACACCAAGTTTTTGGGTGGTCAGGTCAAGACTCGTGAAAACGGTTATATCGCTTGGCAACAACCCTATCGCACCATCACTAGCGTCGAGGGTGTCTTTGCGGCTGGTGATGTTGCAGACGATTACTATCGCCAAGCGATTACGTCGGCTGGTACCGGATGTATGGCGGCTTTGGATGCAGAGCGATATTTGGCTTCGGCTGGCATCCACTAGATCCGATTGTTATCCACGAAACGAATGGATTCGCAGGAACACAGTTCGTAGGGCCGGGCAATCTGCACGGCAATTTGAACTGCAATTTGAACTGCAATTTCAACGGCAATCTGCACATTGAGAATGCTCGTCGCGTTTCTTGAGATGGACGGACTGCCGCAGAGAACGGTTTTTAAGGAAGTAACGTTAGCCTATTTGCGGGTGATGGATCGTGGCGAAGAAACGAACAAAAACAGACACACCTAGGGTGCCTGATCGTCAGCGACTCTCTTCGTTACCGATTGTTGTCCGCGGTGCGCGCGAACACAACCTGCGCAATGTAGATATCGAGTTACCGCGCAACGAACTGATTTGTTTTACGGGTGTTAGCGGTAGCGGAAAAAGCTCACTGGCATTCGATACCTTGTTTGCCGAAGGCCAAAGGCGCTACTTAGAGAGTTTATCGACGTATGCTCGCCAATTTGTCGGGCAGATGCCCAAGCCCGATGTGGATTATCTTTCGGGATTGGCACCTGCGATTTCTATCAGTCAAAAATCGACAGGTTTCAATCCCCGTTCCACCGTTGGAACGATAACTGAGTTAAATGACTTTCTCCGAGTCTTTTTTGCCCGTTGCGGAACCGCATATTGTCCTACTTGTGAAAAGCCTCTGAGTCGACAGACTCTAGACCAGATGTTGCAAGCCATCGAAAAGCTGCCAGCTGGTCCCTATCTAATGCTGATTCCTTTAGTTCGCAATCAACGAGGATATCATCAGAGTCTTTTTGCCGCTTTGGAACGCATGGGATTGAATCGTGTGCGTATCGATGGTGCGTACTATGCGTTAGCGGACCGCCCTGATCTCGACAGTTCGGTCAAGCACTCGATCGACGTTGTCTATATGCATCTTGAGTTGCCGCTGCGCGGAGCGGCAGTAGCGAACGAGCTTCCGGATGCACCGACTGACTTGGAGCAACTTCGAACGGCCATGGAGAGTGCGTTGCAATTAGGTGGAGGGATGTTTATTCTCGCACCAGAACCGAGTGCCAAGTCTGGTTCGGCATCCGCAACGAAAAAAAAGCTTGGTAAGGCGGCTGCACCCAAGACCAAGAAGAAGAGCGCGAGCGAGGTCACCACGGAGTCCGTTACCCCGAACGATACACAATTCAGCGCTACACACACAAAGGACACGTTATTTGCCGAAAGCTATGCGTGTACGAATTGTCAACAGTCATACTCCGAACCGACTCCCCAGCTTTTGAGTTTCAATTCCAGACAAGGGGCTTGTGAAACATGCGAAGGGTTAGGTGTCGCGTCGTATTTTACGGAAGAATCATTGGTCAAGAACCCGGAATGTTCGATCCAGCAAGGCGCGATCCCTGCATTAGGTCCATGGAAAAGCGTGTCGATGTGGGTCAAGCGAGCGATCGTTGACTATGCTGACTCGATACGAAGGCTAACCCGATTCAATCAGGATGTGTTGAAGACCACTTGGAAATCATTGCCACCGGAAGTACGCCGTTTATGGCTCAACAATGTCGTGAGTGGCGACCGCGTGATCAGTTGCCCCATGTTTCCCCCCGGGGATCCAGACGTGTTGAATTTTCCGGGGCTAGCGGGCTATTTTTTAATGCTGCGCGATTCGAACCCAGCGCATCGTGAACGGTTGGAAAAGTTTATGACCCAAATCCGTTGTCCGGATTGTTCAGGGCATCGTTTACATTCCTATGCGAGGTCGATCAAAGTCCGGACAAGAGGTGAGCAATTTGCCGATAAACCATGGTGCTCGATCAGCGATTGCGCGGAGATGTCGATCGATCAGGCGTCGGCTTTCTTCGAAGATGTTGAATTGACGCCTACGCAACAGATCATTGCGACGGAAGCACTTAAAGAGATCCGAAACCGACTCCGCTTCTTGAAAGACGTAGGACTGGGCTATCTTTCTTTGGGGCGTGGTGCACCGACGTTGTCCGGAGGTGAGTCCCAGCGGATACGCTTGGCGAGCCAGATTGGAGCGGGGCTTACTGGGGTGCTGTATGTATTGGATGAGCCTTCCATCGGATTGCACCCTCGCGATAACGATAAATTGCTTCGGTCGCTCAAGCATTTGCGAGATCTTGGGAACACCCTGATTGTGGTTGAGCACGACGAAGACACCATGCGAGCGGCAGATCGGTTGGTCGATTTTGGACCGGGGCCAGGTGTTCAAGGTGGGGAGTTGATTTCTACCGGGTCTTTAGAAGAAATCGCTTCGAATCCGGAAAGTCTCACCGGTGGTTTTCTTGGGCGTCGTTTGCGGGTTCGTTCCCCGCAGTCTCGCCGAAAGGGTACAGGTGAACACATCAGCGTCCGGGGTGCGGCTCACCACAATCTCAAGGGAATTGACGTCAAGTTTCCGTTGGGAATGCTGGTGGCTGTGACGGGGGTAAGTGGATCGGGAAAAAGTTCGCTGGTTACTGACATTCTTTCTCCCGCACTTCGCAACGCGCTCAATGGAGCGGAAGAGACTCCGGGCAAACACGAAGTGATTCAAGGGTTGGAGCATTTAGATAAGATCATCGATATCGATCAGAGTCCGATTGGTCGCACACCGCGGAGTAATCCTGCAACTTATACGAAGTTATTTGATGAAATTCGCGATCTCTTCGCAGAGTTACCTGAAAGTAAACGCAGGGGATTCGCACCAGGAACCTTCAGTTTTAATACCGAGTTAGGACGCTGCACGGCTTGCGAAGGTCATGGGGCGAATCGCCTCGATATGGAGTTCTTGCCCGATCTCTGGGTGCCTTGTGCCGTGTGCGAAGGCCGACGATATAACCGAGCAACCTTGCAAGTACTTTTCAAGGGCAAGTCGATTGCTGACTGTTTGGATTTGGATGTACAGCAAGCGATCGAACACTTTGGTTCGATTCCAAACATTGTCAAGAAGCTTAAAACGCTTGCGGATGTCGGATTAGATTACATCAAGTTGGGGCAACCTTCACCGACCCTCTCTGGTGGCGAAGCGCAACGCATTAAGCTGGCTAGAGAGTTGAGTAAGCGATCGACAGGTAAGACACTCATCGTTTTAGATGAGCCGACTACGGGTTTGCATTTTCACGACATCGATATGCTGCTGGGCGTTTTGCAGAATTTGGTGGACAAAGGAAATACGGTAGTCGTAGTCGAGCATAATTTAGATTTGATTCAGGCCGCGGATTGGATCATCGACATGGGCCCGGAAGGTGGAGTTGCAGGAGGGCAAGTGATTTGCGAAGGGACCCCGGAGGAGGTTGCGAGTAACCCTGATTCGTACACGGGAGTGGCTTTGAAACGCTACTTCGAAGAGCATAACTCTGCGGATCACGGAACTGCGATTGCGGCGCACACGAAGGGGGGTAAGAAAACGAAGAAAGCATCGGCAAAGGGGGGCGGAGCGCAAGGTAATCAAGAAACGTCGAATGCCGAGAAGTCTAAAGTGGAGGGTGATAAAGCAGTCAAGGTAGCCATGCTGGATGTGCAAGTGGTAGGTGCAAGCCAACACAATCTCAAGAGCATTGATGTTACGATCCCCAAGAATGCGATGACGGTGTTTTGCGGGTACAGTGGGAGTGGCAAAACATCGATGGCGTTGGAGACGATCTATGCGGAAGGGCAGCGACGGTTTGTCGAGAGTCTCAATCCGTACGTCCGGCAGTTTGTCGGTCAAATGCAGAAACCTTCCGTCGAGCGAATTGATGGACTTAGTCCTGCCATAGCGATCGAGCAGCGTGCGATGTCGCACACTCCGCGGTCGACGGTCGGCACGGTTACAGAAATCCAAGATTACTTGAGAGTGCTCTTTGCCAGGTTGGGGGTGATGCATTGCACGCAATGCGATCAGCCGGTTGAGTCGCAGACGATTGACCAGATTCTTGATCGGTGGATGCAGTGGATCGATGAGCAATTAGCAGATCCGAATGGTGCTCGGCGATGCATGCTATTGGCCCCGGTGGTGCCACCGAGCAATCAGACGTTGGAAAAGTTCTGCAATGACCTTCAACTCGAAGGATATACGCGGATTCGCATCAATGGGCAAACGCGAGAAATTGGTCCAGAGCAGACCGTAGCACCGAAGTCGGTGCAGGAGCTCCAAGTCGTGGTGGATCGTTTTGCGTTGGACCAAGTGGATCGCAAGCGGTTGGCTGATAGTGCGGCGATTGCGATGAGTTTGGGGAATGGAATCGCACAGATAGCGGTCGTGAATGAAAAACTGCCAGAGAAGCGGTGGATCGTACAAACGTATTCTCTGCAATCGGCGTGTCATGCCTGCGGAATTTCATACACGTCATTGACGCCGCATCACTTTTCATTCAACACATCGATTGGTTGGTGCCCATCGTGTTCGGGGTTAGGGGTAGAGCAAGGAGCGGATCCGGCCCTTTTTATTCATGATCACCTTTCGTTGCTTGAGGGTGGGTTCGTGATGTGGCCTCATCGCGAACATCCATTTTCGCAGGGCATGTTGCGGGCTTTGGCTCGCAATGCGGATTTGCCGCTTCAGCTCCCGATTGGCAAGTGGACTGCGCGGCAGCGACACGTGCTCTTGCAAGGCTTACCGGATGTAAGCATTTCCGTTTTCCAGAGCGATGTGGAGCCCGAGCTTGAAGCGGCTGAGGATCGCGAGGTGCTTCGTTACCGGTTTCGAGGTTTATTTCCTGCACTGGAATTAGAGTCCAAACGAAGCAGTGAAGTGCGGAGCATGCTGTGGGAAGTTCTTGCAGATGTCCCTTGTCGGACTTGTAATGGCGATCGTTTACGGGACCAAGCTTCTCATGTTCGATTATTCGGGCGAACGATAGGTAGTTTGATGAGCCAGCCGATCGGTGAGCTTACCCAATGGATCGAGCAGCTCAAGTGGGATGCGCGCACGCAGAAGATAGGTGGTGAGTTGCGGCGTGAAGTCGAGCATCGTCTGAAGTTTTTGGTCGATGTTGGTTTGGAGTACCTAACTTTAGGGCGAGCTGCTAACACGCTTTCGGGTGGAGAGTCTCAGCGGATTCGACTCGCAAGCCAGCTTGGGACTGGGCTCAGCGGCGTGCTGTATGTGCTTGATGAGCCTACGATCGGATTGCATCCGAGAGACAACGATAGGTTGATACGAGCCATGCACAAGTTGCGGGATCTAGGGAATACGGTTCTTGTGGTGGAGCACGATCGAGACGTAATCGCCAGCAGCGACGAAATAAGGGACTTCGGCCCGGGCGCTGGGCCTTTGGGGGGCAGAGTGGTCGCACAAGGTACGCCGGCAGAAATGTTGAATAGCGACAGTTCGGTGACAGGCCCTTACTTGTCGGGAGCCAAGGAGATTGCGTTGCCAAGGCAACGGCAAGTGACTCCTTATGTTGACGATGAAACGAACCTACCAGCGCATTGGTTACGGATCAGGAAAGCCACGCATAACACTCTCAAGGCCATCAATGTAGATATTCCACTGAATCGACTCATTGCGGTGACGGGTCCGAGTGGCAGCGGAAAGAGCAGTTTGATTCAGGGGATTTTGTATCCAGCCCTTGCACAGCGACTTTTGCGAGTCAACAAACGTCCAGGCTACTTTGAGTCGATCGAAGGAGTGAATAACATCGGGAAGGTGCTGCAAGTGGATCAGTCGCCTCTCGGTGCGAGTCCTTCAAGCACCCCTGCGACGTATGTAGGGGTGTTTGATCTTATTCGGACTGTATTCTCAAAACAGCCTTCGGCGAGGCAATACTATCGCGATAGCTTCAGTTTTAATACCGGGTATGGTCGATGTTCGCAATGCGAAGGGCTAGGGAAAATCAAAGTTGAAATGCATTTTTTGCCGGCGGTTTGGATCGACTGTGAGGAATGCGAAGGAAAACGCTACAAGCCCGAGATCTTAGCAGTCACCTACAAGGGATTTTCAATTCACGACGTTTTGGAGATGTCGGCGGCAGAAGCGTTAAAGCTATTCGAAGATAATCAGAAAATTGCGGACATGCTTGACGTGATGTGTCGTGTTGGACTTGATTACATCAAGCTTGGGCAAAGTTCGTCAACACTTTCCGGTGGGGAGTCACAGCGAGTCAAGCTTGCTGCGGAGCTTTGCAAGCCGAATGATGGAAAGAGTATCTATCTATTGGATGAGCCAACCACGGGTTTGCACTTCGAAGACATACGCAAACTGTTGCATGTTCTCGATGAGTTAGTGAATCGCGGTAATACTGTCTTGATCATCGAGCACAATCTTGAAGTCATTCGATCCTCGGATTGGGTGATTGATTTAGGACCAGAAGCTGGTCGAGAGGGTGGTGAACTGGTTTTTGCGGGTACTCCGGAAGCTTTAGCGAAGTATGCCACAGCGGCTGTCGCAAAGGGTGGCAAACGAAGTTACACTGGAGAAGCGTTGGCAGATTGGGAATCCAATCGTGCGAAGCGAAAGTGACTAAAGCGGTCACGTGTTAGCAGAGGTTTTTCGCGTACTCTCCATCGAATCGATCCAGGTTTGATCCATGTTCAAGCTATTTGCTGTTGCTCGGCTAAGCGTAACTTGTTGCCTGCTCGTGGGGTTGGCAACCAGTAATTTTCTTGTTGCTCAGGAATGGATCAAGGTTCCCATATCGAGAGATACTTGGATATCGAATTTCAAGGAGGAGCAATCTGGATCGAATGGCGCAGCACCGCGACTAAAACTTAAATCCATCGTGGAGTTGTCTCTGATCGATTTTCAAACCAGTCCGTTACGAGACAAGACGATTCTCGAAGCAAAACTCTTGCTCAAGGTTGCTGGGGATCGACCGATCGATCGTGTCACTTTGAGCACCATTACGTCTGATTGGGTCGAGGGGGACGGTAGCAACTACCAAGTCATCAAAGGGGCATCGACATTTAGCCATAGGCGTTATCCGACGGAGCGGTGGTACAAATCGGATTTTACCAATGTTTGTATCGGTCATGGAAATTCAATTTATGCATCCATCGATGCCAAACCAGCGGAAACGAAGGATTGGGTGGAACTGACTGTTCCAGTAGAGTTGATTCAAGCTCGCCTGCAGGGACTTAGCTATGGACTGGTCCTGATGGACGATACCGGAAGTACTTGGACTCGCAATGGAGATGAATTCAAGCAAGAGATTTTTCCGAATCGATTCGTTTATAGCACCAACTCCAATAACGCATCGAGCCCTTATTTGATGGTTCAGGTAGCTTCGGCAGATCCGATTGAGAAAATGGCCGTCCCTGCCCCGGAGCGTGTCGCATTCTTACCGCCGGATGAGAAAGATCCTCGGCCGAGAATTACTTGGACGCTCTCTGGCTTGCCAGATAACAAGTCGCTAGACGGTCTAATTGGTTTTGCCGTCGAGCGCAATGGATCTCGTCTCGAGCCGTATTATGTTCCATCCATTCGTAGTCATCTCAACGGTATCTTTACGATGCCTATCGATAGTTTAGACGTAGCGTTGTCCTTCACCCCTGAAAAGTTCGTGGTACGAACGCTTGCTGGCGATGGTCGAATGAGTGATGCAGTGGAATGCACGGGGTCTGCCGTACCAGAAAAAGGATCTGGCCCAAGTTTCGCGAATTCGATAGAAACCAGCGAAGATGTTCCACAAGGTGCCCCCGTCGATTGGACCGGTTCGCCGGAGGTTGGAACAACACAGATTTCAGTCATCGACCCACTCGATAGTTACATACCTGCGAAAGATCAAACCATCCCGGGCCATTCGCGAGACTATTTCACAAAGAATCACTTGTGGGATGCAGGTTCCAAGCGGATTTCTCTCGACTGCGCTCGAGGTAGTTGGGTGGGTTTCCAAGTCGTATCGAAGCGAGTTGTGGAACCGAAGTTCCTCTTCGATTGGAATCAATCCGAAATTTCGCCTGCGTTACAAAAACGAAGATTGGTTGAATACTATCGTTACGGGATGGTATCGAAGAAAAATGAAAATTTACCAGACCCGTTGTTGCAAATGATGCCAGCCAAAGACGGTTATGCGGGTGACTCCCAGGAGGCATCGAGTTGGTTAGTCGAGTTGTACATTCCCAAAGAGATGAAGGCCGGAACGTACGAAGCTCAGCTTTACGTAAGCGTTGGTAATAAAAAGCAAGTACTGAAAACGATTATCAACGTTCATGATGTTGTCATTCCGAATACTTTAAGTTTCTTGCCAGAAATGAATTGTTACGGTTTGCCAACGAATGACATCGATTACTATCGCTTAGCGCAACGACACCGAACGGTTCTTAATCGCGTTCCGTATGATCAAGCGGGGCGAGTTGCACCTGGTTGTGGCCCGGTGTGGCGAGACGGAGCATTGGATTGGACACTGTACGATAAGCGTTACTCCGGACTTTTTACTGGGGAGGCATTCAAGGATCTACCTCGCGGAACCGTACCGATCGAGTGCTTTTATTTACCCATGCACGAAAATTGGCCAATGCCGATCGAACCGAACTACAACGGAAGCTATTGGGCGGATAAGGCATTCACTGAAAAATACAGAGAGGCTTGGGTCGACGTTGTGAGTCAAACGATGGATCATCTGCATCGCAAGCAGTGGGATAAAACGCGATTTCATGTATACTTGAACAATAAAAACAATTTCAAGTCGCGTGGTTGGTCACGTGCGAGTTCTCCTTGGGTACTCGACGAACCGAGCAATTTTCAAGACTACCTTGCACTGCGGTATTTTGGACTTGCGTTTGTCGATGGAGTAAAGGGGGCCAAGTGTTATGTGACTGGGAAGTCTTGCAAACCTCGTTTAGTCTTCCGCGCAGATATCTCACGACCTCAGTGGCAACGAGACACTCTCGATGAGTTTCTCGTGTACAACGTGGTTGCCCAAGAACCCTTTAGGGAGTACCGCCCACTGGTCCTCGATCGCAAGTTTCGTTTTGGACAAGAAGTTGTCATTTATGGAAGTAGCAACCCGATCGGAACCAATAATAGCATGGCCGTCGCTTGGAGCTGGGATGCGTGGAGCTTGGGTGCTGATGGTGTTCTGCCTTGGCAAACAATCGGAACCGCAAATTCATGGAAGGTTGCCGATGAACTTGCTTTATTCTACCCGCCGAACATTCCTTCGAGTCAGAAGCCTGTACCGTCGATACGTTTGAAGGCGTATTGCTATGGGCAGCAGGATGTTGAAGTCTTGAATCAGATCGCAAAGAAATACAATCGCGATCGGTATGCACTAGGGCAAGAGTTCCGGCGGGCCGTAAAGTTGCAAGCGGTAGGTAGGACCGAGGGTGACTACATAGAACCTGCTTCTTGGAGCGACTACGGCAATCTTTCGATTGAGACGCTCCATAAGCGTCGAGTGGAAATGCTCAAGCTCGCTGCGGGCCAGCCATAGAGCAGACGTTTTTTGGGGTAGCCATAAATCGGATCCGACGAGCGAATCAACAGGTGTTGATTTGCAACTATGCCTTCGTCTTATGCACTGTTTATACCGACTACCACGAAGTCAGGTATCGGAATAACTGGCAAGATTGCTTGCGTAATGCCTTTTGCTTATTCCGTGGAGGGCGATTGCAATTGGGCAAATTGGCGGAAAAACCTGGGAATCCCGAGTGCTTACCGTATGGGAGCAGGTTTAGCCATAGCGCTGCGAGACGACGGCTTCGATTGATGCACTTGGCGAATCCGGCTAAACTAATCGCTTCCTCTTTAAGGGAGTTGCCAGGGAAAACCCTACCATGGGCGATTGAGAGCAACAACGAATTTGAACCACGTGAATTTCAAAAAAGGGTTCTTTAGGAACCGTAAAGCGAAGGGTTTTCGAGCATGAGCGAATTGTGTGATTTCGGTCTGATCGGTTTGGCGGTCATGGGTGAGAATTTGGCTCTGAATGTAGAGAGCAGAGGCTACCGAGTTGCGGTATACAACCGAACGACCGAGAAGGTTGACGAGCTCATTGCGGGCCGAGCCAAGGACAAGAACTTTGTCGGTTGCCATTCGTTGGCGGAAATGGTGAAAAACCTTCGTCGTCCGCGCGTAGTGATGATGTTGGTCAAGGCTGGTCCAGCTGTCGACGACCTGATCGAGCAGTTGCTTCCGCACCTCGAGCCAGGGGACATTTTGATCGACGGTGGCAACACACACTATGTCGATACGGAGCGACGAACCAAGTACGTCGAGGAGAAGGGTTTGCTCTTCGTTGGATCGGGTGTTTCTGGTGGAGAAGAGGGTGCCTTGAAGGGACCAAGTTTGATGCCAGGTGGTAGCAAGGCGGCTTGGGAGACTATCAAGCCGATTTTCCAAGCGATCTCGGCGAAGGTTGGACCGAAGAATGATATTCCTTGTGCCGAGTGGGTTGGGCCACGTGGTGCGGGGCATTATGTCAAGATGGTTCACAATGGGATCGAGTACGGCGACATGCAGTTGATCTGTGAAGCGTACTTGTTGCTCAAGGAAGCTGCTGGTTTGAGCAATGAAGAGTTGTACGAAGTTTTTGCTGATTGGAATCGCGGGGAGCTGCAAAGTTATCTCATCGAAATCACGCGTGACATTTTTAGTGTTCGCGATGATCAAGGAGCAGAGGGATACTTGGTCGATAAGATCCTTGATGTTGCTGGTGCGAAGGGAACCGGTAAGTGGATGAGTCAATTGGCGTTGGACCTCGGGGTTCCAAGTACGTTGGTCACGACCGCTGTCTACGCGCGTGGGCTTGCTGCGATGAAGGAAGCACGCGTGCGGGCGAGCAAAGTCTTGCCGGCACCCGCGGCCGCTCATAACACAGCATTTGGTGCAGCGGTCTCTGCGATGGTAGCTGACCGAAAGAAGTTCATCGAAGCGGTTCGGCAAGCGTTGTATGCAT
>JBIJCS010000496.1:0-3753 GCA_044344575.1 Pirellula sp.
ATCGGATGACCGGCCCAGTTAGACGGTGGGTGGCACCGATCGATCCGGCACGGCAAAGCCGACGGTGGGTGGCACCGATACGGCACACGGTGCTAGCATTCCACAGCGACTTACCAGCTGAGTCGCTAGCAAGACGTACCAGCTGAGTCGCTAGCAATTTGCAATGCCATCGGATGAGAGGTCCATGGGCTATAATTCTGCTACTTAGCCATTCCGTCCCCCCCCCACCGAAATCCTGCCCTCCATCATGCCTCAAAATACGACGCTCCTGTTTCTTGCCCTCTGTTACTTCCTCCCCACCCTTTCCTCGCCCTGCCACGCATCCCCTACTACACAACAGCAAACCGACGAACAGTCACTCGACAAACAACAACCTACCAGGCAACTACAAGCCGGTGCTCACTCTCAAAATATCAATCCGAAGTCTCTACCCGTCTGGATCAGCGGGAATATCGCCGCTATCCAAGCAGACCGAATCGTCGACCCTCTCTTCGCCCGAGCTCTGGTTCTCGATCTCCCACCCCACCAACCAATCGCTATCTGCGTCGTCGATAGCCTCGGTGTACCCGCCCATATCGTCGACCAAGCCAAAAAAATAGTCGCCGATCAGACTCCTCTTCGCCCCAACCAAATACTCGTCAGCGCAACGCACTCCCACTCCGCACCCGCCGCCATGGGGGCACACGGTACCCCAACCCAATCCGAATACGCCCATGAACTCCCGCACTGGATCGCTCAATCCATCATCACGGCCTATCAAAAACGAATCCCCGCACAAGCCGGATATACGACCGCAAACGCTGACCAATTTATCTACTGCCGTCGTTGGCTCATGGAGCCAGGACACGCAGGCGGGGTCCAATTCAGCGGCCGCGATTCCAATACCGTCGCCATGAACCCCGGCCACGATAACCCATTCAAAATCCGACAAACTTCCGATGTCGACCGATCGATTCCGATCCTCTTCGTCAAATCTACGGAAGGTACCCCTCTCGCACTCCTCGCATCCTTCTCGACACATTACGCTGGGGCTCCTGCAATCTCTTCCGATTACTTCGGTGTTGTCTCCAACGCACTCGCTCGCCAACTTCGACCGGAATCCCCCGATTCCTTCGTCGGTATCATGGCCAATGGCACCAGCGGAGATACCAATTGCATCGATTTCTCTCGCCCCAATAAACCATTCACCTACCATGAAGTCGGCCAATACGTAGCCTCTCGTATCCTAGACGCACTCCCCAACGCTCAGTTCGACCTCAACCCAACACTCAACGCTCGTTTTACAACCATCGAAGCCAACGTGCGCCTCGCAGATCCAAAAGAACTCGAACAGGCAAAAGCTTACGTCCAATCGAAACTCGGAGATCGACTCCCAACAACCCTCGAAGAAAACTACGCACGCGAAACCGTACTCCTCTCCGAAATGCCCCCCACGCGCGCGCTCCCCCTGCAAGCCCTCCAAATCGGCAAAATGGTGATCGCCGCTTACCCCACCGAAACCTACACCGCCACCGGCCAATCCGTCCGACTCCAAAGCCAATTTCCATTCACTCTCAACATCGGACTAGCAAACGACCTTGCCGGATACCTCCCCCCCGCAAACCAATTCCCCCTCGGTGGATACACGACTTGGCGCGCTCGCACTAGCTGCCTCGCCGAAAACACTGAATCACGCGTCGTTACCGAACTTGTCTCTCTCTTCAATGAACTCCACTCACAAAATCATTCCGCCTCTGTATCTGAAAAACCAAAATCATCCGAAAAACCCAAAGTCCTCCACGATGGACCTCACTCCGCCATCCCCCCCGAACAATCCCTGGAACTCTTCGAAGTCCAAAGCCAACAACGTATCGAACTCGTCGCCCATGAACCGAACTGCATCGATCCCGTCGCTATCCGCTTCGATGACGCAGGTGATCTATGGGTCGTCGAAATGCACGACTACCCCCTCCATCGCCCAAACCAACAACGTGGCTCAATCCGAAAACTTCGCGACCAAAATCTCGACGGTATCTACGAATCTTCAACCCTCTTCGCAACCGATCTGCACTATCCCACCGGCCTCCAATTCCATCGAGATGGTATCCTGCTAACCGCTGGCGGTAGCCTCTGGTTCCTTCGCGATACAAACAACGATGGCGCCGCCGATGAACAGATCGAATGGCTTCAAGGCTTCGCGCAAGAAAACCAACAACTTCGCGCAAACGACCCAGATTTCGGCATCGACGGAAAACTCTACATCGCAAATGGCCTTAGAAGCTCCAAAGCCACATTGAATTCAACCAACTCTTCAACTACCGATTTTGCGAATAATGATTTGAGATGGGACTGGATCCAAGGGAAGGGCAGGGGAGTCGCAGGCCCATCCCAATTCGGTATGTCCTTCGATCGCTACGGTAACCGATACTTCTGCTCCAATCGTAACCCCTGCGACGCTGTACTGATCGAGCCTTGGCTCGCCGCAAAAAGCCCACTCGCAGGTCTAGCACCTATGACCTCGCCCGTTCTTCCTCCCGGCGAACGATCCGCTGTCTTCCCTCTCGTCTCCGCTTGGACCACTTCTAACCTACACTCAGGACAATTCACCGCTGCGTGCGGTCTGCTCGTGAGCCATAGCCACCACCTTCCTGCCGCCTCGCTCGCACACGCCCTGACTTGCGAACCCACCGGGAGCCTCGTACATCGTGTACCCTTGGGACGTGTCTCCGGAAAAACTCTCCCCGAATCACCTCTTTCCCTCAACGAATCCACTCCAAAACACGAATGGCTCGCAAGCCACGATCCTTGGTTCCGCCCCGTGAACCTCGAAGAAGGCCCCGATGCCGCTATCTACGTCGTCGATATGCACCGAGCTGTCATCGAACACCCCGACTGGGTACCCGATGAACTAAAAACGCGCCCCGATGAACGATGGGGCGATCACGCCGGTCGTATCTTCCGAGTTCTGCACCGCAGTGCCCCACAACTCGATCCCATCTTCCAAGAACTTCGCAACGCACCCTTGAACGCTCGCTCCTCCCGCGAACTCGTCTCACTCCTAAACCACCCCAGACAATGGATCCGAAACACCGCTTCACGCATCCTCTTCGAAAGAATCGCTCCACCCGCAAATGCGACTGACAACTCCAACCCCTCCGCTGTCGCGTCCGAACTCATCAAGTACTTGAACCCACTAAAACAATCCGAACCTCAGCGGATCCGCGAACATTCCCAAGGCATCCTGCTCGCAATCGCGATTCTCCTCGAATCCGACTGCGTTCTCGATACCCATGCCGCGATTCCAACCCTCTGCGAACTCCTCGCTCTACCCGTAGCCGATTCACCTACCCCCTGGCGTGCTGCCCTCTGGAAACTCCTCGCCGAAAAATTTATCGATAACCTCACTACCTCCAACTCAATCCATTGCGATTCGAACTCTCTGACCAAACTCTCTGAACTCGCTCTCTCCGCACTCCACTCCGCACCCCGAGAAGAAGCCATCGCGGCCGCCTCTCTACTCGCACTGCTTCCCATTCCCAATGACAATATCGATTGGACAAACGATCTGATGCGAGCAAGCGTTCTACGCGCACTCGACGGTGCAGATGACCCATACATGCTAATGGCACTTGCAGCACTCCACCAACAACACCTGTCCCTCGATGCGTTCGTCTGCCAAACTATCGAACTCATCCCCGAACGACTCGACAAAAAACAACTCACGCGAGACTTCTCTACCACCGCCTGGAAACGACTCGTCGCTACAATCGCTCA
>JBIJCS010000497.1:0-3747 GCA_044344575.1 Pirellula sp.
GTTGCATTCAGGCCAGAGCCGTGACTTGATCCGAAGTAACGTCGCCAAACGGTACCTGTGCCGGTTGGGGCGGTTGGGGTGCCTTGGACGATGATGGTTTTATCGAAGTCGGATTTGGGTGGGAAGTGCCAACGCACGACGCATTCATCCCAGCCGGCATTGTTCCAGCGTTCGTTATCACCGCCGTCGTTTCCGAAACGTATGTGCGGAAGGCATTTTTCGGCTGCCATGATGGAAGTGGAAGTTCCGTCGGTGATGTCGCGGAGTTTGCGTTTTGCGCCTTGGGCAGACCAAACGATGATGCCTTGGCGACCTGGCATGGTCCCGAAGTTTTCGGGTGTGCGTTCGTTCCGGCGAGGACCGAGTCCGAGGGGAGCAGGTGGGATATCTCCGAAGTTTTCATGCATTTCACCTTGGTAAAATCCAGCGTTACCGGCATAGTCACAGCGAGAGAAGAGTCCTGAGCCATACACTGCACCGGAGCGACGAGATGGGCAGTAGTAGATTGGAATGATGGCGCGAGCAACATCGTCTTCGCCGTTGTAGTTGGCTGTGCGTCCGGAGTGGACAGGAGGCAAGTCGAAGCGCGCGAGGTTGTAAACGCTTTGGCCTTCGATGAAGGGGAGGATTTTAAACCAGTGGCTCCAGCCTTTTGGGGAAGCGGCGTTGCAGCAAGTCGTGCCGCTTTCGTAGGCCCCGACAGGTTCGTTGTAGACCATACCCGGAAGGGATGGATCTCCGTCGTAAGGGCCTTGGGGTAAGTATTTGTATGCGGATTCGTGGTTCATAAATGCCAGACCGATTTGCCGCATGTTGCTTGAGCAAGACATGCGTCGTGCGGCTTCTCGGGCAGCTTGAACGGCTGGTAGCAGCAAGCCAACGAGGATACCGATGATGGCGATGACTACCAAGAGTTCAACGAGAGTGAAGGCTCGGCGGCGATTGGGGGAAAGGCGAGCGGAACGCTCCCACGAACTGCCAAAGTTACATCGAGTACAAACCATGTTAGGACTCCGAATAAGGAAAGTTGCGGCGTGGCAATCCGCGCCTCGCCGTTGCGATTGGCGTACGATATCGCGGAAAAACGGAGTCGCTACGGGAATGCAAGTGGCTTCATGAAAGCTTCTTCAAACGCGAACCCACCCTTTAAAAACCGATGGTTTTTATTGGTTTTTTGTGAAGGGCTCGTGAGGTTTAGGTGAGTGACAAGCAGAAGTGATGGAGGGAGGGAGGCTTCGGGGAATGCGTCGAAAAGTTCGTTGTGTGCCCCTTGTCAGGTTCCTGCAATTGACTTCCAATTGACACCTTCTGAGACCGCCATTTCCTGACCGAAGTTGAGTGCTAGCATGGGTTTAGAAAGTCTGTTTTCGTTGGAGAATCGGGTAGCCGTTGTGCTGGGTGGAACTGGTGCACTTGGTGGAGCGATGGCTAGTGCTTTGGGTTCGGCTGGAGCGAGTGTTGCGGTGATGGGGCGCAATGCGGAGCGGGGGATGGAGCGTGCCGAAGCGATTCGTCGGGAGGGTGGTGAAGGGATCTTTGTTTCGGCGGATGCATTGGATCGCGAGTCATTGATGAAAGCGAGAGATCACGTCGAGAAGACGATGGGGCCGGTGGATATTCTTATCAATGCAGCGGGTGGGAATCAGAGTGGAGCGACGTTGCAACCCGGTGATGACTTCTGTCATCTTTCGTTGGACGCGTGGCAGCAGGTCTTCGATTTGAATCTGATTGGGGGGACGGTTTTGCCTTGCCAAGTTTTTGGCGAGACGATGTTATTGAGAAACAGCGGTAGCATCATCAACGTGGCTTCGATGTCGGGCATCACCCCATTGTCGCGAGTGGTTGCTTATTCAGCCGCGAAGGCAGCCGTGATTAACTTTACTCAGTTTTTGGCTCGAGAGTGGGCAGCACGGGGAATCCGGGTGAATTGTATTAGTCCGGGATTTTTCCCTGCCGAGCAGAACAAGAGTTTGCTTTACAACCCGGATGGGAGTCTCGCACCAAGAGGTGCTCAGATTATCAACCATACTCCGATGGCAAGGTTTGGGTATGCTCATGAGTTAGCTGGTTCTGTCGTGTACTTAGCTTCGTCGACCGCTTCGTCATTTGTGACTGGACATAACCTTGTTATCGACGGTGGTTTTTCATCGACAACGATCTAATTGCTGTGGCGTCAGTCGTTCCTACGTATTTACATCAACCTTTTCACTTTTGATCCGACTTTTTAGGAGTTATTATGGCCAAGCTTGCGATTCGCAACGACCAATGTGCACTCGATTTTCTTTCTCTCGGCGCACTGGTTCATCGGCTTGATCCAGGCATCTTGCCTTTCCGCAAAGCGAGAAATTTTGACGTGCACGTTTCCGGTGGGGAGTACAACGTCGCAGCGAACCTCTCGGACTGTTTTGGATTGAACACGGCGGTCGCCACAGCGATGGTGAATTACGGGATTGGCGAGTTGGTGCAGAATCGCGTTAAGGAGATGGGGGTCAAGACGTTCTACAAGCACTTTGAGCATGACGGGGTGCGTGGTCCAAATATTGCGACTGTGTATAGCGACCGAGGGCAGGGGGTTCGTCCTCCGGTGGTGTATTACAACCGAGCAAACGAGGCGGGAGCGTTGCTCAAGCCGGGAGACTTTAACTGGAAAGAGATATTCGGCAGTGGAGTTCGATGGTTTCACTCTGGTGGGATTTTTGCTGCGTTGTCGAACACGACTTCGGAGTTGATCATCGAGGGGATGCAAGCTGCGAAGGAGGCGGGCTGCGTGACTTCGTTCGACTTGAATTATCGCGCGAAGATTTGGGCCGCGATTGGTGGACTTGCCAAAGGTCAAGAAATGATCAGCAAGATTGTCAAACACGTGGATGTATTGGTTGGTAACGAAGAGGACTTGCAAAAGAGTCTTGGGATTGAAGGGCAGGACGTGGAGCACAAGTCCGAGTTGGATCCGAATGCATTTTTTGCAATGATTGATCGTACGATTGAAAAGTTCCCCAATGTGAAAATGGTAGCAACAACGTTGCGTGAAGTCCGTTCGACGAATCGCCACGAGTGGGCAGCCGTGTTGTGGTATGATGGAAAACGCTATATCAGCCCGACGATGCAGTTGGACGTCATTGATCGTATCGGTGGTGGAGACGGATTTGCTGCGGGATTGTTCTACGGGATGCTTGCAGGCAAAGATGCAGAGCAAGCGTTGCGGTTGGGATGGGCGCATGGTGCGTTGTTGACCACGTTCCCAGGCGACACCACGATGGCAAAATTGCCCGAGGTCGAAACACTGGCTAAGGGTGGTTCCGCACGCGTGCAGCGTTAAGTTCGTCGGCGACGGGAAGTTCGGCAGCGACATCGCAGAGGCTGGCTTAGCAGGGCGGACGAATTCGGAACCGAGGTCATTCAATGAGGTTTAGAAGGGATATCGAGATGCAACGTCAGCAGGTAGTCGAACGGAAAGTGGAATGCACGAAACGGTCCAGCCGAACGAGAAGAATCGGTTGGCTTGCAAGTGTTGTATTGGTCTTAAGTCTGCATGCTTCTGCAGCACTGGTTCGGGGCGAGGAGAACTGGCCAGCGTTTCGCGGGCCAGGGGCGCGAGGGATCGCATTAGAGACCTCGTCCGCATTGTCTTCAGCAAGTCGTTACGCGGATCGCTGGAGCACCACCGAGAATGTGGCTTGGAAGGTCGATGTACCGGGACGTGGTTGGTCTTCACCGGTGGTATGGGGGGATCGGGTTTACCTTACT
>JBIJCS010000498.1:0-3745 GCA_044344575.1 Pirellula sp.
CGCTTCTTTAATCCATTTTTCGGTAGCAGAATAACCCGGATTGGAACAGAAATCGGGTAAGGATGCCCGCCGCCGCTCACGTCTCCACCCCACCAATTGACTCACCCCTACACCATAACCTTCCGCACGCCGGCCGCCTTCGCAAAATCATCCTCGGTGACCAGCAGGTAACTCTGCTGACCGATACGCCGGCGAGTTGCACTAGTCGTGTCATTTCGGTCCGTAGGTTCGAATTCTTCCAACCCATGGCTGTATTGGCTGCCGCTCGATATCGAGGAGCCGCGACCACATACTGGCTCTTATCTCCGAAGATTTCGAAGACTTCGTCCAGGATCGGTTGAAGCTCAGGGAAGATTGGGCAACTGCGAATGCCACGACCTTCGTGATGCTCGGCCTTTGGCTCGGGGATACTCATTCGATTCATTTCCCAGTCGATGTCGTCCCAGCGTAGCGATAGCGTTTCCGAAGGTGTGTGAACGATACTGTAGCGACTCAGCCCCATGATCACTTGATAGAGCGGATTTGCCTCGCCAAGTGATTCCCATTAGAATCATCTTGGAGGATGAGCAAATGACACTAGAGCAAGTACTGCATGAGATCACATCGCTTACGCCGAGCGAACAATTGAAGATCGCGCAATTGATTTGGGATAGGCTTCCAGATGATTTTGGAACAGATCTTTCTCCGGCACAACAAGCGGAGCTTGATCGGCGTTGGACGGAGTATAAGAAAGATCCCTCGAGTGCCTTAACCTTGGAGGAATTCAAGGAAAGCATGCGGGTTGCGAGAGGGAAATGATCCCAAAGCTTACCGAGGATTTACAACGGGATCTTCTTCGTGGCATCGATTGGTTTGAGAGAATATCGCCAGGGCTTGGCGATCGATTTGAATCGGAATTCTATAATGCTCTGAAGCGGATAATGGAAAACCCGTATCTGTTCCCAGCAAACCATACAGGCTTTAGGCCATGTCGTTTGAAGCGATTCACCTCAGTAGTCTATTTTCGAATTGACGGAGATTTGATCGTTCTCGTGGGATTGTTTACGAGTGGCGAAGATGAATCAGATTTGATGGTTCGACAATAGGCCCGGCTCCCGGCGTCTTGGCTGAGGAATGGGTACCACCATTTTGCTAAAGAAAACAACACCACAAGCGTTCCATACAAGTCTTTTCATCGCCTTTCGAACTCTTTCAAAAACACTGGCAAAACACCCAAAAGTTCGGTTCCTGTCCTCTCCGATCAAAAACCCTGGTTCTCCCAAGGTTTTTCGCATAGTTGGCCAATTGCTTTGGCCGTCTGTAGCGCCCATGCTGGCTCGGTGCATGGCGGATCGCGGCGATTGCATTTCGCGTCGCGCTGCCCAAATCGAGTCGTTTTTCGAGTCGCGCGAGTCGTCAAAACACTGGGGTTTTGCATGTCCCCGTCTGGTACCGATCCACACCAGAAGAGGTGGTAGGATTCGAACTATTTGTGTGATTTTCTGAAGCCAGGTTACGGTGCCTGTCACTCCATGCATTGATTGATCGGCTCGCACATCCGGATGTCATTGAATCTCGGGTCATGGCTAGCTTGCGTGATAGACTGCACTTGGTTCGGTCTACAGGGATTAGGCTGATCCGTATAAAAACAAGTTCGTCGATGGAAATTACATGACTGCAGACCGAGATACATTAGCTGCGATCTTGAAAGAGCATCTCGCGTCGTATCGTAACATGCCACACCATGAGCTCGCCGCACGAATCGAATCGCCGAACCACGGTCTCGACGTAATTGAAGGTGCGGCACCCGATGGCACGCCCTACACAATTGAAATGAACATTCTCTGGGACGATCGCACCAAACGCCACATCCGTGTCATTGCTGACTTATCGACCGGCACACGTGGTTGCCTGCTCGGCTTCATTCCGGCCTTCTCGCCGGATGTCTCAGACGAATTCATCCTCGTACCGGATGGCATGTTCCTTGGCGAGTAATGCAAAGTGATTACTTGTTTGCTATACTGGCGACAACGCGTTGCATGTACGAGAGCAGGCCTTAATTTCCTCGGAATGGTTTAGTAGTTGGGTTATGCAGATCATTAACTAGTTGTTACATCGATCATGAAACAATTTACGATTACCCATCTGCTTTTGCTTGTTACTTGGTGCGCGATCGCATCTATTGTGTTGGCGCGCTTTTTTGCCAATGCGCCGTATCAAGGTGACACTCACGACATCGACGGAGCGACTTTCTACACCTACGGTCTCGACGAAAATACCGAAACAACAATCGACGAGAACGCCGTAAGACAGTCACCCGCTTGGCACCCTGCAGATTCGAACCCTCCCGTGAGCGCGAGATCTGCGCTTTCGATTGCTGAGCAATTTCGTCGTGCACGATTGCGAGACAAGAACAATTGGAAATGGGGACTAGAATCACTTACGCTCTATCCTCTCGATGGAAAAAACAACAAATGGTGTTGGTGCGTACTTTTCACTGCGTATCCAGAGGTCGGTGGACTCGGTGGCGTGCCACCGCAATTTAGCGTCTATGTTTTGATGAATGGCAACGTGGTCACTCCAAAATCTGAAGCCGCTGACTACCTCAAAGAATGGGGAATCATGGCGGGTGAGGAGGAGTCGGCCAGGACCGTGAAGTAGATACGACGTAAATCGGGTAGGGTTGCCCGTTTCCGGGCACCCTCCCCACACCACCAATCACTCTACCTTCACCCTCTTCGCCCCAGCCGCTCTTGCAAAATCATCCTCGGTCACAAGCAGGTAACTCTGCTGTGCGATGCGAGGCGAGTTGCCAAGCCAAGAACAAACCACATGCAGTGGGAACTCGCGTTGCAGTTCCGTCTGCCGGCTGGCTCGCATCGAGTGGAACAATCGCGGCCAACCCGAGACGCCGGCGCGGCGCAGCAAACGTGTCATTTCACTACGTAAGTTGGCGTTCTTCCAACCCATCGCGGTGTTGGCTGCCGCTCGGTACTGCGGTGCAGCGACCACGTATTCACTCTTGTCTCCGAAGATCTCGAAGGCTTCGTCGAGGATCGGACGCAGCTCGGGAAAGATCGGGCAACTACGAATCCCACGACCTTCGTGGTGCTCGACCTTTGGCTCCGGGATGCTCATCCGGTTCATTTCCCAATCGATGTCATCCCAACGCAGCGACAATGTTTCCGAAGGTGTGCGCAGCCCACCATAGCGGCTCAGCCCCAAGATCACTTGCCAAACCGGGTTGGCCTTCTTCATCAGCTTGTCGACGACTTCTCTTGGCACAAACTCGTTGACCTTTACCGAACTCTTATCGTCCCATGATAGCGATAGAGTTTCCGAAGGATCCGAAGCGTCAGGGAAGTCGATGCATGAAACTCAAATAGTCCCTTGCAGCATTCATCACAGCGATCACGATGATCTGATCGTCTTCTATCACAAAATGAATGATGTAGGAGAATCGTTTGATCAAGCAGGGGCGGAGACCATTGGCGGCTATCGAGAACAGCCATGGGTTTTCCAAGATACGATAAATCGCTGCCACATATTCAGCCAGGAATTGATCTCCCAAGCCGATTTGCTTCTTGTCATACCAGAGGGATGCTTCCACTAGGTCGTCTTCGACCTGCGGGCGTACAACAAGTCTCCACATTACCGGCGACTCTTTACACGTCGCATGATCTCCTCATGGGAAATCGCTGAACCAGGATTTTCGCGATGCTCGGATAGTCTACGATCTAGTTCGGCTTGTTGAAGAGCACTTGGC
>JBIJCS010000499.1:0-3735 GCA_044344575.1 Pirellula sp.
ACAATCCGACGAAGAAAGCGAATTACGCGACTGGCACGAAGCACGCGACACCATCGAGCGTCTATACGATTTGCAGTCACAGCAAGCTCTCGATTCCCTGAATCAAAAATTACTGGATTCACGTCGGCAAGGAGCAGAACATGTGGCTCAAGCTTGGAAGGACTACTATCTAACCGTCCACTCCAGCAATCTTCAAGAGGCAAGGCAACGTCGATATATCCTCGACGATTGGATCGGAGCCTTAACCCAAAACGGCCTATCTTCCCACTATGCATGGAGTCAGAAGCCGATCCTGTCCTCTCTCAATCTCCTCGACTTTTCCCCATTCTTGCCACAAAACAGAGATCTCGATAATCGCTTGTCTGAAATCCAATTCACACAAAACGCGATCCAAACCGAGTTGCAGATCGACTACCTACTTGAACTAGGAAAACTAAAGACACAGCGCATCACAGCCATCCAAGACACCCGCGCGGAATTTGCAGAAGATCGCTCGATCGCCGAGTCGCAATACGCGAACGCTCAATACAATCAATCGCTCAATCTCGAAACGGCATTGTTCGACGCCTATAAAACAAACGAACAACAGAACTACGAATTGACCACGCAATACAACTTCGCTCAGAATGCGATCCTACAAGACTTTGACAGCCAAAAGAAAACACTCGAACTTGAAAAACTGCAGCGAGAGAACACCGCATCGATTCAATTCGAGGTCGCTCTAGCGCAAGCCCAAGCAGAATACTGGGTAACTCATTTCGACCAAATCTCTCAAAGCTCGTTAAACCATAACGAACAGGATCAGCATCATGCAATCCTTGCGGAACATTCAATCGCCTATACCAACTGGCTAGAAACCGTTTCAGAAGATTGGATTCGATTGGTAAGTGCCGAATCGCAAGCGAAAGCATCCGAAATGGAAAGTACCCTTCGAGCACAACAAGAACGATCGCGACAATTAGATGAATTATCCCTAAACCATCAAATAAGGGTTGCCACCGCACGTCACACTGGAACTGAGCAACAACGTGAAATCGATTATCAAAACCAACGGCTCACGCAGCTCCAAAAAGCCGATCGCCATTCCGAGTATCAACAGCAGCAATACCTATGGGAAAAAGAAAATCTCGAAATCCTCGAGGCATTTCAAATCGCATACGAACGGGCAAAGATCCTTGACCAAATCATGCAATTGCGTGCAGTACAGGACGCTGAACGTCTCCGCGAAACTGAACTGTTGCTCGCAAACGCCCGACGCGATCGCGATGTCAAACAAGCGGATACCAACCAACGCTGGCGAGTAGCATCAGCAGAATTTCAACTGCAATCATGGATTGACGAACAAGAAGCATCCGGATCGCTCGCAGAATCAAAGAGAAGAGTCGAATCCCAAACCAACCAACAGCTGACCCTTGCCAACCGCGATTACTCCATCGAGACGAGTCGTATCGATGCAGCAATCCAAACCGAATTGGTTTCGATCACTCAACAACGCTCTATCGATACACGACGAGCACGCAGTGTATGGAATGTTGCCACGGCTACCGCAACCATCGCAGCGCGAGAATCACTCGCAGAAGTTTTTCCCAACGATTGGTCCACCTTCTTGGTTCTACGTGCCATAACTTTACGAGATGATGCGGTAGCAATCTCAGAAATAGAACTTGATGCTTTGAATAAACGCAACGAATCGGAATGGAATTACGTTCAAGCAACGGCACGAAACCAACATGAGGAGCTCGAACAAAATGCGCTCAAGCAGTCCCAATGGGAATTGAACAAACTGGAATTCGACACCTCCGTGGATCAAGCTCGCCACGAAGCAATCGAAGACTACATGAATAGCATCGAACGGAGCCTTACACAGACCATCGAACAAATTGCAGATGCGGAACGTGATTACGAAAGCGACTTGGCAGAAGCCACTTGGATGTTCACACAAAACCAAGACTCGCAAAAATATCAGCGAGAAAAAGAATTCCTCGAAGATCGCCGCAACACTTTGACGGATCAAATCGCAATCGACTGGGGGAAATCAAAAGCTCTCGCACTTGCCGCAAGGAAAACTCAAGAGTCAAACCTGGAAAAACAAACCTTGGACTGGAAACTCGAACGAGATCAGTCCATCGCAACCAATCGAAGGGAAAATCGCTACCAATCACAACGCAGTGATACTCAAGCATACCTTCAAGCGATGGACAATTGGGGTGAGATCGACCGCCAACGCATGGAAGAAATCGCTAACCGATACTCCTATTCCGCTTGGACACTGAACGAACAGCTACAGAATTCCTGGTCCAATTTCTACATGGACTCCTCCTACGCGCTAGCTGATTTTCAAAGCCAGATATCCCGATGGAATGCGACTAAGAACAATCATTCCGCGAATATTCAGGCGGAGCATGAGTTGCAGCAAGCGGAATCAGAACGACTGTGGGATGCGGGACAATGGCTCATTAGCAATACGGCCCGCAATGCCGCTGCCACACTCGACCAAAGCCTTGAACAAACCAAAATCAACGCCCTTCGCTCTCTAGCAAACTCCGGCTGGGTACGCGAAATCCCACTCACCATCATAGGGGATCTGCAATTCTCACTCTCGACCAGAACCAACTTCGCTCCCAATCTACCACCTGAATGCTTCCGCGAAGATCATCGCGAGGATCTTACACTTTTTGTTGACCAACGCATCCGTGACGACCTGATCGTGGGAATAACACTCCCCTGGGATAAAACACCCGTCGACGTCTTCCGTTGGAAAGACAAGGGCTTCCTGCGATGGCTTCGAGACCCATTGGAACAGTGGCCAACGAACTACTGGAATAAACTCAGTCAGTGGCAGTCTTCCCATGTCGATCAACTCGGCAATATCCAACAAGAGAATACGCCAAGTCATCCAAGCTCCCTGCAACTGAATAACTTCTCACTACTTCCATCGTTTTCGTGGCTTTCGTCCACAGTCAGTTCGCCACATGTGGCAATGATGCCACAACACTCTCAAAGTGACACCTCAACACTTCACGACGCGATTCATTTCGACGCAATGATTCCAATCGCAA
The DNA here is from genome assembly GCA_044344575.1 of Pirellula sp. Taxonomy (GTDB): domain Bacteria; phylum Planctomycetota; class Planctomycetia; order Pirellulales; family Pirellulaceae; genus JBKCUI01. The sequence continues at coordinate 3,060 of JBIJCS010000499.1, forward strand.
AAACATGGCTCGAAACGAATGGAAAACAATTCGAAGCCGCTCAGCGATCGGAAGTTACCTACGAACTCGACTACGCAGACTTGCTGGCAACTCGAACCATCGTTTGGCCTACTCAAGAAAATCCTACGCTGAGACCTTCTGAACAACCGATCGCAACTGCACGTTTCTATATCTCCAATGCAGACCAATGGAATACACTCATCGGGTTACTAAGCGAACCATCTACACTGACATCTTTCGACAACCAGGAGTCAAACCGAAACTATGCCTCTAATTCCACTCTTGAAGTGATCGCGGGTAAGCTAAGGGAACACATTCGAGAAAAAACTTTCAATCTCGCTACGTATCGCGATCAAAATACAATCCGTAGATCGCCACTCAATGATGATGTCATACGACGCAATAACGATGTTTATTGGAGATGGGTCTTCCCGGTTGCCTCCCCTATTGAACTTGGTCAGTATCAATACCTGGAAACCAAAATCGGAACCGTCGATCAACATGGATGGGTCTATCTTCAGACGGGCAAGAGAGTTCTCTATTCGGCTTTGCATAAATGGGCTGGCGAATTGCGGATGGGAAACGCAGCGGAAATCAATCGACTTATCGATGGACTTATCTCCCCCTTCGTTTTTGACCCAACAGCAAAACAGTACGGAATTTTTATCGGTGGCAC
>JBIJCS010000076.1:0-12958 GCA_044344575.1 Pirellula sp.
AGCGGAATAGCTGCAGCAACAATCAGTCCCGCACGGATGTCCCCCAACAACAAAATCAACATGACAATCACAAGCAAAACACCAAGCCCGATATTTTCGGCAACCGTATGGATCGTTTTCTCCACTAACTCCGTTCGGTCATAAAACGTCTCAATCGATACTCCGTCCGGAAGCGTCTTCTGAATGACGTGTATCTTTTCCTTCACTTCCTCGACAACACGCCGTGAATTTCCACCCATGATCATCATGACCATCCCAATCACCGCCTCGCGATCTCCATCCCGAGTAACGGCACCTTGTCGAAGCATCGGCGCGAAATTCACCTCCGCAATTTCTTTGAGTCGAATTGGGGTCCCATCTCGACTTTCCAGCAAAATGTCTCGGATGTCTTCTAGCGACGACACAAGCCCCTCACCGCGAATCAATCGTTGCTCGGCACCATGAGCGATGTATCCTCCACCCGCGTTCCCGTTGTTTTCATCCAAAGCAGTAAAAACATCCGAAAGTGATATGCCGTAATTTTGCAACTTCGACGGATCCACTTGAATCTCATACGTTTTTAGCTCCCCACCAAAAGTGTTCACCTCAACGACGCCAGGGACACTGCGAAGCTGGAAAGCGATTTGCCAATCAAGAATCGAACGCAAATCCGTCAACGAATGGTTATGCCCAGGCTCGGCGCGGACTTCGAATTGATAAATCTCACTCATGCCCGTTGCGATCGGACCAAGTTCAGGTGTACCCATCCCCGGCGGAATGTTCTCCCGAGCCTTTTGCAATCGCTCATTGACCTGATTGCGGGCCCAATAGATGTCAGTCCCATCCTCAAATGTCACTGTGACAGCACTCAGGCCGAATCGGCTGATTGAACGAACTTCGTCAACCTTCGGCACTCCACTCATCGCATTCTCTACCGGAAATGTGATGAATTGCTCGACTTCCACCGGCCCAAGTGACGGTGAGTTTGTCAGTATCTGCACTTGGATATTCGTCAAATCCGGGACAGCATCCAGCGGAATGGTTGTCGCTGCAATCGCTCCCATTCCAAGTATCAGCAACGAGAGCAATAGTACGATAAAACGATTTTGCAACGCCCAGCGAATGATCGGTTCAACCATGATCTACGTATCTATATCTGATGTATGTGTTGGATAAGGACGGAAACTCTGGAGCAGCATTTCCAAAACTCGGCCTCCGCAAAGGAAGCGGCAAAAACTATTCTTCCCCAAGCAACTCAGCGAGCATCCGCGACTTGAGAATGAACCCTCCTTCGCCGACAATTGAATCATTGATACCTAACCCGGCTCGGATCATTACCCCACGTTCATGAGAGGGCCCAAGCTCTACGTCGCGGCGTGCAAATCGATCGGACCCCAAATGAACAAATACAAACTTTTTTCCTTCGTGCTCCTGCACTGCATCCTTGGGAATGGTCACTCCGTTTCCTTGCGAAACGCCAGGAATAAACACATTGACAAACATCCCGGGTTTTAGCAAACGGTCAGGATTGGGCGCGATTGCTCGTAGCGATATCGTCCTTGTCTTTTCATCCATGATCTCCCCAGTAAAGAAAACTTCCGCCTGAAAGGTCTTATCCGGCCAAGCCTCATTGACGATGGAAACAGTCTTTTTGTCGAGTGCATGAAGTAACGGGACATGTTCTTCAAAGACATCAGCAGTGATCCAAACAGACGAAAGGTCAGCGATTGTCAGGACTGAGTCGCTAGGCCGTACCTGCTCGCGGAGAGCACAATCTTTCGTAATCACGGTGCCATTGAAAGGTGCTCGAATCGGATAATGTGAAATAGCCTGGCCTTGCGACGCAGGATCAATGCCATCGATCTCTTTGGCATCCACACCCAAAATCCGAAGGCTTGTCGAATCGACCGCAACGCGGGTCTCGGCCTCTTTGACCGTTTGATTGGCGAGTAATATCTCCGTCTCCATCTCATACTCTATCTGTTCAATCCTCGCCTGAAACGTCGCTAAATCCGCATTTCTCGTCGCTTGCGCAGTCAACAAGAGCTTGCCAGAAACCGCGCCGCTATCCTGCACATTCTCTAACCGAGTTACGTCCGCTTGGGATTTCAAATAACCGGCATAAGATGCAAGTAATCGCTCGCGATAATCCCCCATAGACATTGCGCGGAATTCTTGCTCGATCTCTTGGATGGGCCGCATTTGCCGTAAAGCCAAAATCAATCGCCGTGTATTCTCTGCGATCTTCGCTTGCAGATCTCGTTTGACAATCGCGATTTCTCTCTGCAACCGAGCCTGGTAAAGATCCAACTTCGCTTGTCCAATTTCACGGCTATGAATCACGACAAGTAAATCATCGGACGTCACATTCTGCCCTAACGTGACGGAAACTTCGTCTACCGTTCCCTCGACCATTGGATAGATATGGGCGATACGATCCTCATTCAAGGTCACTTTTCCAGTCAACCTCACCGGAGTTACAAACTCGCTCATGATAGGTTGGACCAACTGAATGCCAGCCGCTTTCCATTGAGATTGCGGAAGTAAAATGTCGGAAAGTAACGCATCCTTAGGCTTATCGGCGCTCTCCGAGAATTTAGCAAGTCCAGAATCTACGGCTTGTTTTTCGCCTGAATGCTCAGCGCGATTCACAAGCTGTCGCCAACTCAATGCCCCAAGGGAACCACCCAAGACAAGCGTGATCAGAAGGAAAGGCCATGCGCGCAGCGCGTGTTGCAAGGAATTCATCATTCAACCGAAATTGCAAGCGGATCAAAGAGGGAAACAAAACAGCAGAGCTGGTTTCCGCTTACAAGCGTGCTACGCAGAATAGAGACTGCGATCGGCAAGCATCCGCCGATCGATGATTGCGACCAACGAACTGTTTCTCAAGAGATGTTAACCAATCGACAAGCAAACAAGTAAACCCCAAAGCGTCAGTACCACCAAGTTCCAACATCCAGTCTTGGTTAGCAACCTTCCCGTCAACGTCCCAACCGTTCAAGATCGGACCAGCGACCGTTGCACCCTGAGGAAATGGACCTGGCAGAGAACCATCAAGTGAAATGACCCAATGAACATGAGCAACTTCCTGCCCCCCAGGCGACGAATGCTCAAAAGCATCTAAATGCCGCTCGAGTTGCAATGCCTCCGCTACGCTAGACGCAACTTCGCTGTGCGCATGCGCCACGGGCCGAATCCCTGGGATCGCCAACACCCAGATCACGACGAGCCACCATCGGCTCGAAGCGTGACGCGTACTGGATGCAAACTGCAACATAAAATGAGTAACTTTCCACAAGCCATAAAACTCGGCGGGATGACGTTGTACTATTTCATCCGAAACCATACTAAGGTTATTCTGGACTTGCTGTGGCGTCAACGTGGCTGAAAACCCGGAAACTAGGGTGAACTTGATGATCGATCAAACCGCAAAATCGGAACTTCCTACACTCGATACCCCTACACGCCTCGCTATAGAGCGGACTAGGGTCGCTTACGAACGCACAATTATGGCGGCGGTTCGAACAGCCACATCCCTGATTACTTTTGGATTTTCTGCCTACAAATTCTTTCAGTTGGACCTCTCCACCCTCGGTGGACAAGAACAATTACGCGGCGCTAATTTGATCGGCCCTCGACAATTTGGAATCGCCATGATCGCTCTTGGACTCGTTTCACTGACACTCGCTTGGTACGAGTATCAAAGAGATACCCGTACGTTGCGACTTGAATATCCCAAGATGCCGCGCTCAACGGCTGGCGTTATCGCAGCCCTGGTCGCTATTCTCGGCTCCTCTCTCCTTGTTATCGCTTGGCTCAATGGCTAACCCCCGGTGGAGCTTCGCCAATTGCAATAACCTCTGCCACATACCGCAAGCTTCAGTTTCACCCAAGCGGGCGAACGTATGCGTACCTCCGCCCTAGCCCTATCGGCTATTCGTGAAGATGCAAACGGAAAAAGGCATCGCGCCGCCGCTTACCATATGCAGACGATCCGATCCCGTGCCCACCCCCTGGAATATAGAGCAGATCAAAATCCTTATCGGCTTTGATCAATGCATCAACCACTTGCATGGTGCTAGAAGGGTCCACATTGGTATCGAGCTCTCCGACAACTAACTGAAGTTTGCCCTTTAACTTGTGAGCGTTCACCACATTGGAATTCGCAGCATAGTGATCTCCGATCGGCCACCCCATGTAAAGCTCGTTCCACCAAACTTTATCCATTCGGTTGTCGTGACATCCGCAATCCGCCACCGCAACGTCGTAGAAATCGCCGAAAAATAAAAGGGCTGCAAGTGCGTTTTGTCCACCCGCCGAACCGCCGTAGATTCCAACCCGCTCCAAATCCATCTCCGGATACTGCTTGGCTGCCGATTGCATCCAAAGAATTCGATCCGGAAACCCACCGTCGGAGAGATTCCGATAACTGACATCATGAAACGCTTTACTACGATTTGAAGTCCCCATGCCATCGATTTTGACTACGATGAACCCTTGATCTGCCAGCGCATGATATTCGTTCAGCGCTGAATACGCTTTGGGAACAAAGGAGTCTTGAGGACCTGCGTAGATGTTCTCGATAACCGGGTACTTCTTACCGGGCTCCATTTTTGCAGGTCGAACAAGAATCCCGTGGATGTCTGTCTGGCCATCGCGACCTTTTGCTACCCAACGAATCGGTTTGCTCGTCTCTGTCCATAGCGTCTGCGAGTCCGATCGCTCGAGCTCAAGCACCTTCTCCCCTGTTTGAGCAGACAACAATTCATGCACCGGCGGCATATCCACCCTCGAATAAGTGTCGATCAGCCATTGTCCGTCCGGGGAAATATCCACTTCATGGGTCCCTTCTCCGTCCGTTAACTGAAAGAGATTATTCCCGTCAAAATCAACACGACAAAAGTGCTTGTAGTAGGGGTCGTGACCCGCGGCAATCCCCCCTGCGTAAAACCAAATCTGTCTTTTCTCGCGGTCAATTCGTTCCACCGACCGAACAACCCAAGCTCCCTTAGTGACTTGATTCAGTAACTTTCCGTCCGTAAGCGAATAACGATAAAGGTGATAATAACCATCGCGTTCACTACCCCAGAGCATTTCGTTTGACTCATCGATCCGCTCTCGATAAGCCTTCGCGGCGTAGTCAATGTAGGTCGGACTTTGCTCTTCGATCAAACTGGTACATTGCCCTGTCTTTGGATCAATAGATACTAAACGCAAGACTTGATGTCCGCGTTGGTTATAGAGGAAAGTCACGCGAGAACCATCGGTTTCCCATCGAATCTCATCGATCGACCAAGGGTTTTCAAAAAGAGAGTTCTCTAATGGAATCTGTTTTTTCTCCACAAGATCGAACAGCCTTGGTACCGCCTGATCAAGCTTATCCCCAGGCTTGTCGTACCGGATCGTTTTGAGCTTGGGTTGCAACTGATCCTTTGGCGATGACTCCACTAACGTGATTTCACGGTGGTCCCCCTGCGTCATTTGGAGAGTAAAAGCAAATCGATAATCAGGTGACCAAAAAATGGGTTGATCGTAACGATGGGCTTGATCCCCAGATCCTTGCTCTAATTCCGCCGTCGAGAGAACCGATTGCCCCTGAGCCGATTTGAAAAGCAATTGATGGTCTTCCCGAACCACTTGCCAAGGGTTCGCTATACCGGATGGCGTTTCTTGAGGCCGATTGCCCCCACGACGGCCCCGACCTCGCCGAGAAAAAAAACGGCTTGGTTCGACCTCGAGCTTCTGAATTTCTAACGTTTCGCCAGCTGAGGATCCTTTCCCCGTCCAAACCGGGTTTCGATTCTCGTCGGTCGCTAACCATGAATGCCCAGCAAACGTAGATTGTTGCCGAGACTCACCAGGGGCCAAGCGACCATAGGGTTGCGGATTCCCTTCAAAATCCACCCAAAACAAGTCCACTGGTTGTCCCAATGCATTGCGTATTGCAATGTCTATTCGAGCCTCGTCGAGCGTCTCCGAAGGTTCAATACGAGCTCGCCCCGTGGTATTGCCCGGCGCTCGTAAAGCAACACCCGTTGCCTTTTCCAAGGCCTCAAGACTCTCGGCTCGCACTAACTTCCTTGTCGCAGGTTCCACCCAAACCCATTCCTGCTCCCCCTTGGCAATCGGCTTGGTATACCAAAAACCCTGATCGCCTACCCAGCGAGGACGTATTCGTGGGACGATAGGGTCGGCAACAGCAGACTCCGTCACAGATGGAGCGGCATTCCCCGCCCCTCCCCGGCTCCCGAAAACCTCAGACGATTGCCCAAAGACCACCGAGGAGACGTTTGCAAAGTCATCGATCGGAAATCCAACAGGAATCAAACCGGTAAAGCCCCCTACGAGACACCCTAGGGAAACAGCACGCAACAATAACACTCGCGGCAACTGCCACAGCGGCAAGGCGATTCTCGTTAGCATCAATCGCGGTAAATTGGACACTTAGCCACTCCCATCCTTCAAGAATATTCTCGAACGCCCTGCAATATTCACCCGAACAAACCCCCGATTATAGAGGGAAACTACCAGTTGCTCAGGGGCGTTGTTCCCCCCGCATCGAAGAAAGTACCCCGGAAATGCTTGCCTGCAAGCGTTTTGGAACTAGCCTTCACTGCAAGCGTTGCAATCATGAAGAGTTTCGCAAAACGCTAGAAACCTACTAGCCAAACGGATCAATCGAGTTCAGGATAGATGAAGGGGATTTCCCCGCATCTGAGTATCTGCCAAACCGCTGGAAACCGAATGCCTCAACCTTTTATTTTGCCATTGGTAGCGTTAATGGTGGGATTGGCGATCTCGATCGCAATCACCCCGTTTGCTCGCCGATTGGCATTCCGATTTGGTTTGGTCGATTTCCCGGACAACGTGCGTAAACTGCACCGACAGCCAATCGCTCGATGCGGAGGCCTTTCACTATTAGGGACACTGTTTCTTAGTTTCGGTCTCATGCTTGCCATCTTTCCGCAGCAAGCCATCCATTTAATCCAAGAATCGCGACAGGCGATCTCGTTGGGACTCGGTGCGATTGCGATCGTCATACTTGGCATTATCGACGACCGCTCCGGCTTGCTCGGGCGACAGAAGCTAGCGGTTCAAACGTTGATCTGCTGCGTGATTATCGGATTCGGTTTTTCCATCGAGCGAGTCCAAGTCTTCGGAATCCCAGTTGAGTTGGGACTCGTCGCCTGGCCTGTGACACTTGCTTGGCTATTGCTTTGCATCAATTCGATCAATTTGATCGACGGTGCCGATGGACTATGCCCAACGGTCGGTTGGATCGCCTTTGCGGCCGTTGCAATCATCAGCGCTTATACCGGCAACCATGTCGAAGGGATCATCGCCGCTTCCTTAGCAGGGGCACTCCTCGGGTTCCTGTTCTACAACTTGCCCCCCGCTAGTGTCTTTCTTGGTGACTCGGGAAGCATGCTCGTTGGTCTATTCCTCGGCGTCTTGACCATGCGTTCCTGGTTTCATGAAGGCTCCTCCATGTCAATCACCATCCCGATGGTACTCATGGCAATTCCTTTGTTCGATTCTATGATGGCAGTTTTGCGCCGCAAACTTACGGGCAGAAGTGTTTTCGCAGTGGATCGAGGGCATTTGCATCACAATCTGATGAGACACGGTTTTCATGACCGAGCTCTCGTAGGAATTATTGCGCTGCTATCGACAATAACAGCCGCAGGGGCCGTAGCGGGCGTATTGCTAAAGTCGGATTGGATCTCGATTGCGACCATGCTCTTTGCGATCGGCTCTTTAGTGGTTTCCAAACTTTTTGGATTCGCGGAGTTAAAACTGCTATACCTTCGCATCGAACGGCTTGTGGGAAGTTTACTGGCTCCCCCCCGCAGAAATCATCAAGGTGTACATCAAGAAGTTGTTCAGTTGCAGGGCACCAGGAATTGGGATACCGTCTGGAGCACTTTAGTCGAATTCGCTGAAAAGCATCAACTCGCACAACTGACGCTTGATCTCAACATGCCTTGGTTGCACGAAGGGTACCACGCCGCATGGAAAAAGAACAATCTACCGGAATACACTGAGCGCTGGAGCTTGAAAATTCCATTGATGCTACAGGACCGTGTCTTCGGTCACCTGGAATTTATCGGAAAGCAACAAGAAGGGGAAACTCTTTGCACCTTAGCCCGGCTCACCGAACTTCTCGATGTGATGCAAACCGACTTGCAGTCATTGATCCAGGATTTTGAAGAAAAGCGTGGAAATCCCATCTACATGGACGATGAAGTCCGCACGCCGGTTGCAAGTCAACCGGTTCCAAATCTCTGATTTTTCTTGATTTGCTCTTCGACGTGACCAAAGGTGTCACGCTCAAGGACGAATAAAACCATCAGTCGGTTCAGGCAGATTCTTGTTCACTGGATTAGAAAGTAATGGCGCTATGCCGAAGTTCTATGTTCAAAGCGGTTCTTTTCGGGGAATTGTGGAGCGAGAGAACGCAGACTTGGCTGCCAGATGGGCCGTCGAGACTGTCATGCGCAGCCCATCGACCTGCATTTCCGCGATCTGCAGTCCCGCAACCTGCAGCTGCAATCAAAGACTAAGTTCGACTTGCACTTTAAATCCTGCGATCAATCCGCCAACCAACACTGCATCCGTGGACGACAAGCGCGTCGGCCTATTCCGTTTGGCAAATGCTATTGGAATCAGTGAACGTGGGTTCAATCGCAAGAACCGTCTTCGCATCCCCACGAGCGATGCCGTACTTCTGTGGATGCTCCATCGACGCTCTGCAGAACAACGGGTCTCTGGCGAAGCTCCAGCTTCGTAATCCCGAACCACACCGATCGTTAGTCATACCGAGCCGCATCCAGGGTCTGCATCACTTTTTCTGCAGCCACAAGGCCACTTTGGACCGCCCCCTCAATACTGCTCGTCGCTGTGTAGTCACCGCAGAGAATCACTCCGTCGTCCGTCACGCCAACTCCCAGCGACTCCTCCTTAGGGACCGGGTAGCTGGGCTGCACAAAAGCTTTCGGTATCGAGTATGTTCTTAAATGTCTCCATGTTCGTACTCCCCAGCCAAACCAAGTCTCCAATTCCTTCTTCACTTCTTGAACAAACGCCTCTCCTTGCAAGTTAGGTTTACCTAACACGCTGACGCTCGCAAGCACCTTCCCAGCAGGCGCGTAGGTCGGCTGGACAATACTCGGGAACGCTACGTGGTTAATATGCCAAGCCTTACTGGCTGGATTTCCATCAAGAAACAAAATCGGGTCGCGAGTGGGAGACTGATTGGAATCTAAACTGAAATACAAACACTGGGTCGACTGATGCGGCAGGTTCTTCCCTGGCAATTGGTCTCGATAAATGCCTGTACTCGCCCATCGCGTCCATCGATCTCCCAACAATCGCATGGCGGCTCCTGCCTCAGTCGCCAATAGGACCTGTCTCGCGGTCAGCTTCGTCTCGTCTGACAAAATCACATGATCTGGGCCAACTGCGCAAACCGTGACACCACAGCGCACCATCTTCTTTGGTAACTCGCTCGCTAGAGCGCGGGGAATAGCCCCCATACCCTGCGCAGGCAATGCCGCAAACCCCCGACTCATCTCTCGAAAAACAAACTCCATCCGGCTCGCGTCCATATTCAGAAGTTCCTCATTACAGGCCGAATCCTTGGAACTTCCCTCAGTGGTGAACACTCCCCCCAAAAAGATTCCTCCGAGAAATGGACGGAAAAACCTCTGAATCAATCGCTCAGAAAACCCAAGCGAACGTAAATACTCCAGCGTCGACCCCCTCGATTCGTGCAGAACCTCCTGCGTCGATTTCCTAAGCACTCTTTGGCGATAAGACCACAGCACCCAAAGGTCTTCGAAGTTCGCTATCGGGGCAGTCAACGTTTGCCAGACGGCTTTGAATCGCTTCTTGGGAACAAGCCGCAACGGGTCTTGTACGCAATACCATGAGTTGCCTACTCGAACCCTCGCACCGGGTTCAAAACATCGAAGCTTTAATTTTTCCGCAGCAAGCACTTCGCCGGCGATTTGATAACTTGTCAAGTAAACCTGAAACCCATGATCGAGCAGAAATCCATCGACGACATCGGTCTTTAGCTTTCCCCCTAGAGTCCCGTCGGCCTCAAGTAACAGAACCGATTTTCCAGCTCGAACAAGATGCCTTGCTGCCGTGAGACCCGCTAGCCCACCACCTACAATGAGAACGTCGGCGGAGGAATTTGTGACGTCCAAGCTACCTTCACTTCGATGGAAGCGAGTTTCTGGGATCGTTGGTTGATTCTGCATCGAAGATTCTCTCCCTGGACGAACTTACTCGCTAACCTCAGCATTCCCACTCGTCGCTGTGGCGCGGTCTGCCGATGAACGATTCCTTAAGGCAGGATTTTCCAAGTAAGCCAAAACAAGCGACACATCAGCCGGCGTGATTCCGCTAATTCGAGATGCTTGATCGAGATTCAATGGACGAATACGCGTAAACTTTTGCTTTGCTTCATTGCGTAGGCTAATTATCGCCGTGTAATCGAAATCACTCGGGATCTTCTTGTCCATCATCTTCTGCTGCCGCTCCACTTGTACATGTTGCCGTGCAACATAACCAGCGTACTTGGTGTCATACTCCACTTGCAACCCGATCTCTTCTGGGTAACAGCTAAGCGATTCAGGGAACATCTCCAACATCGATTGCCAAGTCACTTCGTTGCGTTTCAAGTATTTATCACCCGTGATGTCACCAATACGTAAAGCGGCAACGGCACGTTTGGCAAGCTCGATCTGTTCAAGCTTGTTGCAAAAGCGTCGGTACCTCGATTCGTTCACCAGCCCGAGTTTGTAACCAAGTGGGGTAAGACGCCTATCGGCATTGTCTTGACGCAACATCATTCGATACTCGGCCCGACTAGTAAACATGCGGTAAGGTTCATCTACCCCACAAGTCACAAGATCGTCGACGAGAACACCGATGTAGGCATCGTCGCGTTGCAAGACAAACTCGGATTTCCCCTGTTGCCTCAACGCGGCATTTGCGCCCGCGACCAATCCTTGTGCACCCGCCTCCTCATAGCCTGTCGTACCGTTTAGCTGTCCGGCGAAATAAAGCCCAGATACTAACTTTGTCTCCAGCCATGGTGTCAGTTGATCCGGCGGACAGAAATCATATTCCACCGCATATCCATATCTCATGATCTGAGCCTTCTCCAACCCCGGTATCAACCGGAACATTTGATCCTGCACATCGCGTGGCAGTGACGTCGAAATACCGTTGACGTAGATCTCTTGAGTTGTGCGTCCCTCTGGCTCTAAAAACAACTGATGACGATCTTTATCCGCAAAGCGGACAACTTTGTCTTCGATAGACGGACAGTAGCGTGGCCCTGAAGACTGAATCTGACCTGTGTACATCGGAGCACGATGCAAATTTGAACGTATCAATGCATGGACTTGCTCGTTGGTATAAGTGATCCAGCAAGGGAGCTGTGGTTCCGGTAGAGAGTCGGTCAGAAACGAAAAAGGTTGAGGAGACTCGTCCCCAGGCTGAATCTCTGTCTTGGAATAGTCAATCGTACGACTATTGAGCCGTGCCGGTGTTCCTGTTTTAAATCGCTCAACTCGAAAACCAAGCCTCGCAAAGGCTTGACTGATCCCAGAAGTCGTCCCCTCCCCTGCCCTGCCCCCGGCCGTCTTCGCCTCTCCAGTATGCATGATCGCTTGAAGAAACGTTCCAGTGGTCAAAACCACCGCCGGAGCTAGGTAACATGCCTCTCCACGAACCCGCACCCCCTGAATACGCATTTTTCCATCGATCTCTTCCACCACCAAGTCCTCGACAAGTTCTTGTCGAAGATCGATGTTTGGATTCTCTTCGATCTGACGCTTGATATCGAATTGGTATGCCTTCTTGTCCGCTTGGGCTCGCGGTGAATGCATGGCCGCCCCTTTGCGACTATTGAGAAGTCGGAACTGAATGCCAGTGCGATCGATCGTTTCACCCATCAGCCCGCCAAGCGCATCGATCTCGCGGACAATCTGCCCTTTCGCAACCCCACCGATCGCAGGATTGCAGCTCATTTGCCCAACGGTATCCAAGTTTCCAGTCAATAGAGCTACGCGTGCCCCCAATCGCGCCGCTGCCGCCGCTGCTTCCGTTCCCGCATGACCAGCACCGACCACAAGCACATCGTAGGAATAATGATTCGTGTTCATATCAGACACAGATTAACTTCGTAGGGATTCAGGTGGAAGGGGAACTGCCCCCCGTTGTGTACACACAAATGCAGCTATCTCGGATGCCCGCTTGTGAATTTTTACAAGCGGTTCACTCTGAAGTAACCCCATGACAAGAGCGGCGGAAAAAGCATCCCCGGCACCCACAGTGTCGACGGCCTGCACTGATACGCTAGGCTGAAAATCCCACTCCCCTCGATGATAGACCATCGATCCCATAGCACCGAGAGTTAACGCTATCGTCGCCAAGTCATAGTGTTCTGCTAGCCGTTCGCAAGCGAATGGATACTGTTTCATCATCGATGGAAGATCGAAGGCATTTGCACCTCGATTCGATATCGACGATTGCTTATGCAACCAAGGTAGTTCAAGAGTTTCAAGAACCACCGGAAGTTCATCGTGATTGAGCTTCAAAATGCTTGCCCTTCGCATAGAACTCTCAAGCACATGACGCGAGTAGAAATTTTGTCGAAGATTCACATCAAAAACGCGAACAGCACTGGGCTTCGTTACATCAAGTAGCTGACCGATGGCAATCGCACTCATCGCGGTCCTTTGTGCTAACGAACCAAAACAAATTGCATCACAGCGTGAGGCAAGCTCAAAGGTAGGCTGAGAAAAAACGAGGTAATCCCAAGCTACGTCCGGGGCAAAATGGTACGCTGGAGAGCCTTTCTCGTCGAGTTGCACTTGGACATTCCCTGTTGGATGCACCGGATCGATCGAAATCGAGTCAGTGGATTGCTGGTTATCAGTGATCCAACGCAACGCAT
>JBIJCS010000500.1:0-3728 GCA_044344575.1 Pirellula sp.
GGGGTGGGGCTTTGGTTACGGCATTTGAGTTGCGGGATGTGGAGCAAGCAGTATTGCTTGGGCATGAACCGAGCGATATGGAACATGAGCTTGTGGCTCGGGGGCGGACGTCGGCTGATCTATGGCGACATCTTGATCATCTTTTGGGCAATCTATTGCCGATTGCGGAGTCGAGTGGAGTGAAGTTTGCGATGCATCCTGATGATCCACCGTTGGCAAGCTTGTTGGGGAAACCTCGGATCATGCATTCTCCGGATGGGTTTTTTGAGTTGTTGCGAAGGTATAACAGTCCTAGCAGTGGAGTGTGTTTTTGTGTTGGGACCTTTGTCGCGATGGGGTGTTCTATTCCCGAGACGATACGGGCAATAGGAGAGAAGATTTTTTATGTTCATTTTCGTGATGTTCGGGGGAGTGCCGAATCTTTCGCGGAGACTTTTCACGATAATGGCCCAACGGACATGGCGGAAGTGATGCGTGCTTTGCGATCGGTAGGATTTCGGGGGCCGATGCGTCCGGATCACGTGCCACAACTTGTTGGGGAGGAGGCTGGTGAACCAGGCTATACGATGTTAGGTCGATTATTTGCCTACGGCTACATCCGTGGTTTGATGCATGCGACAGAAGCGAATGGACAAAGGTGACAGGAATGCGGTTAGCGGATCGACTCTTTTGTGGATTGATATCGTGGATAGGGAGTGGGGTTGGACTGTGTCAGGAGATCCAATCTGAGGATTTGGGATTACGATTGAGTGAAGTTCAAGTGATTGGGACTCATAATTCCTATCATCTTGCACCGTTGCCAGAAGTGATGCGATTGATTGGCTTGACAGGCAAAGGTGTTGCAGATGCGATCGATTACACGCACTTGCCTTTAACGAGGCAGTATTCCGAACAGGGCATTCGTCAGATTGAGTTGGATTTGTATGCGGACCCGGAAGGTGGTTTGTACAGCAAGCCGGTAGGTCGACAGTTGTCGGAAGCGACGAAGCGGGATGAGAGGATGGGCTTTGATTTTGAGGAGGTGATGAAGCGTCCTGGGATCAAGATCATTCATGCGCCGGGGTTTGATTATGCCACCCATGTGCCGACGTTGAAGGCAGCATTGGAGCAGACGGTGGTTTGGTCCAAGGAGCATCCACAGCATTTCCCGATTCTGATTCTGCTTGAGTTGAAAGAAAGTGTGACTGGCCCAGCGGGGGTGAAAGCGGTTCCCTTTGATCGTCCGATGCTCGATGCGTTGGATTCGGAGATACGGGAGTGTGTACCGAGGGACATGTTGTTGACGCCCGATGATGTTCGTGGGGATGCGGAAACCTTGCGTGAAGCGATCGAGCAGCGGGGTTGGCCTACGTTGGAGGAAAGTCGAGGCAAGATCTATTTTGCGTTAGACAACACGAACGGTTTGGTTGCACGGTACTTGGAAGACCATGAGTCTCTTCGTGGTCGGGTGATGTTTGTTTCGGTTTCACCGGAGCATCCTGCGGCGGCTTGGATGAAACTCAATGATCCTTTTGGCGATTACGAAAAGATACAGAGTTATGTTCGGCGAGGATTTTTGGTGCGAACGCGTGCGGATGGAGATACGAAGCAAGCCAGGAAGAATGATTCGACGCAGCGGGATCGAGCGATGGCCAGTGGTGCCCAGTTTATCAGTACAGACTATCCGGTATCGGATCCGCGATGGAGCGAATATCGTGTGCAGTTACCTGGGGGGGCGATCTATCGTCGAAATCCGGTCACATCTCGATAACGATTTTCCCGAAGTGTTGAGCAGATGCGATTCGTTCAAAGGCTTGAGGGGCTTGATCGAAGGAAAAAACGGCATCGATTTGGGGTTCGATCGGATGTTGTTGGATAAACTGAATGAGGTTTTGGAAGTCTGTTCGGGAGCCGACATAGATTCCGTGGAGTGAGGCGTTTCGTGCGAGGAGTGGGAAGAGGCTACATTGTGGAGGGCCGAAACCTGTGAGAACGCCGATCATGGCGATCTTTCCTTCTGGGGCTACGGAAAGGAGAGATTGTTCGAGGGTTCCCGGTCCGCCGACTTCGACGACATGATCAACTCCACGTTTTTGGGTCCATTCCCAGATAGGTTTGGACCACTGAGGGGTTTCTTTGTAGTTGATGCATAGGTCAGCGCCGAGTGCGGATGCTTTGTCGAGTTTTTCCTGTGAGCTCGAGGTGATTGCAACTTGAGCGCCGAGTGCTTTCGCGAGTTGGAGAGCGTAGATGGAGACGCCTCCGGTACCGAGTGCGAGCACTGTTTGGCCGGGTTGCAGTTGGCCGCGTCGGAAAAGAGCGGACCAAGCGGTTACCGCGGCGCAGGGAAGCGTTGCGGCTTGGGGGAAGCTCCAGTTATTTGGGATACGGACGAGGGCATCTTCGTGGAAGATTGCGTAGTCGCGTAGCATACCATCGAGATTTCCGCCGAGGTCCTTTTGGTGGTAGGCCATAGAAAATTGGCCGGAGAGCCAAGTGGGAAAGAAGCAGGCGGCGACGCGGTCGGCGGGGCTCCATTGTTGGACTTTTGGGCCGACGGCGACAATTTCACCTGCGCCATCGGAGAGGGGAACACGCTCGTCGACGTTACGACCAGCAAGGTTTTTCCAGGCGATAATATCGCGATAATTCAGAGAAGCGGCCCGGATTCGCACCAGGCATTCGTTTGGACCGAGAGAAGCAGGTTCAGGGATGGGGATTTGGTGGGCGACGAGTTTGTATTGGGAGGAGGATTTACGAAAGATCCATTGTCGGTTGTAGTTCATGCGAAAAATCGTCCAGAACGAGCTCGAAGTCGGCTTGTGAAACACCGCGTCTAAGATATGCTTTTGAGCGTCAGTTGGCCACTGGAGGATAAGCGAATGGCTAGCGGCATCATTGGAAATGATGTGCCCCGTAAGGGGTTGCGGGTTCGAGTCCCGTGTCCTCCGCTCGATTTGCTATCAGCTGACGTACTTCGCCATGTGCGTAGTTATCTAAATCCTCCGAGGCTCGACGGGTGATCTTCGATGATCCTCAAGCTTTAGCTGTCGTGGCAAGCAGGTTTTCTGTATCGCAGTTGGAAACTCCCGTAGCTTGGCTTTCAGGAGAGCGTTTCTGCGTTTCCTCTAGTTGGAGGAGTTCGCCAATAGGCTTGGTGGATTCTGGGGAGGTGGCGAGAACTGTGGTGCTTGGCCCAGCATACGATTGGTTGTTCGTTTGAATGTCTCCACGGACCGTTCATCCATCAAGTAGCTTTTTCGAGCTTTCAAGATAGACATGGTTAACGCTGGGCGTCGTTGCCAATGCTCGGGTTTGAAGTCTCGAATGTCTTCGTAAGGCAGATCTAGCTTGGCACTGACTTTAGGAATCCAATGAAAGCCGTCGTTTGCACGTACGACGGTGAAGTGCATGGTTACGTACAGCAGTGCAATGCCGCACGCGGTTCCGACCAAGAAGCTTTCGACGCGATTCATCATGGCATTGGATCTCAATGTGTATTTGATCAAGTTCGCCAACGTGTTGGCAACCGAGGATTAGGCTTCGTTGGAGCTTTAATAGAAAAAACTTGCGTGTGTGTCGATAGCAGTCTTAGGCTGGGCGTGGGGAACCGGTCTCACGCAAAGGAGCAAAGGCGCAAAGGGGGGAGCGTTGGGTGCGATGGTAGGGTATGTGTAGCGGTCCTTGTCGATCGATTCGGCACCAGGGAGCAAATCGATGTCGACGATCATTTCGCAAACGTCGCAAAT
>JBIJCS010000502.1:0-3692 GCA_044344575.1 Pirellula sp.
TCGATACTTCCCGCGCCGCTGGCTCCGATGACGAGAGATCCAGCACGAACAGCACTAGCGGGGAGAGTAAGAGCGAGGGCAAGAGCAACCGTTTGGAGCCAGGTTTTTATAGGATGTTTCATAGTTATCCCAAGTAGGGGAGGTAACGAGTGTGATGGAGGAGGGGAGGGGTTGTTGTTTCGCTTTAGGACCCACTTGGATTGGTGGTCCATTCTTCGGCGACGCGATCGGCGAGTAGATCGACAGAGAGGTTAGCGATGAACCAGTCGAGGTCTTCGTCGCCGTAGAGAGAGTCGAGGGTGGAGTCATCGAAGAGGGTATCTGTTGGTGAGTTGCGAAGGTAGGTACCGTTGTTTAGGGGGTTGTTTGACGAAGAGGTACCTTGAAGGTTTTCGATACGTTGTGTGTAGGATTGTTCGCTGGTCCATTCTGCTCGCAGGTTGGCCAGTGCGAGTGGTGCCGCATCATGGCTGGTGGTTGCGGCGATGAGGATATCTTGGCCACTGCCGCCGCGTAGTGTGTCGTTACCAATTCCGCCGATCAGAATATCGTTTTGGGAGGAGCCGATGAGGGTATCGTTTCCTGCGTTGCCGACGAGGACTGAGGGGATCCCTGGGAAGGCGCGTAGATTGTCATTGCCTGAGCCACCGATAAGGATTTGGAAGTTTGGGGCAAGGCTTGTGATATACGTTGCGACGCCGGGGGAAGCGTTGACCGCGACGGATGTTGTGACGTTGCGATAGCTGAGGGAATTGGTGCCTGCTCCACCGGAGAGAGAGCCGGTGATACGACCTGTGGGGAGCATTTCGACGGCATCGTCGAGGTTACCCCCGACGATGTGTTCGATGTCTTGGAAGTTGGTTTGGGAGTTGAGAGTTCCGCGGGAGGCTTGGGTGATTCTCCAGGAGTTGGTTATATCTGGGCCGCGTACAGTATCTATTCCGTTTCCGCCGACAATTTGCGATACGGAGCCTTCATTGCCGATGTTGAATTGATCTGCGCCTGATCCGCCGCGTAGGACTTCGAAGGATGCGAAGTTTAGGTTGTTGATTGAGCCGATGGAGGGGCCGGTCAGATGCCATAGATTTGCGCTGTTTGCTGCTGTGATGGCATCTTGGCGGGAGGATCCGATGAAATTCTCGACTGAGGTGAAGCGTCCTGTTGCGGTTACCGATTGGGTAGCTAGGGAGAGGGTGACGGAGGCGTTGAAGTTCGAGAAATCGATTGAGTCGTTCCCTGTACCTGCATCGATGGAGGTAAAGCGAGCCAAGGGGTTAACGCGGAACGTATCGTTTTGCGTTCCGCCGATGAGAATTTCGATGCCTTCGAATAGGGGGACTTGGTCGGCGATAGCTCCTCTTTTATCTGCATCAAGGATCCAAGTGTTGTTTCGGTTGAAGGCGGTGATTCGATTGGTTCCTTCGCCGCCGGAGATTTTTCCCGAGATCCGGGAATTGGGGTTCCAGAATTGGAAGAAATCCGTGGATGTACCACCGTAGAGGTTTTCGAATCCGACGTAATCAATGTTGTTGATTTGGGTTGTATTTTCTCCGGTGATGCCCCAGTAGGTAGGAATATCACGACCGCGAAGATCGTCGCTAGCGGAAGACCCAACGATGGATTCAATGGTACTGAAGCGAGTGATGCTTGGGGCGTTGGTTGCACCGACGGAGTAGGACATCGACGTGTTGCGATTTGCGTAGTCGAGAGTGTCGTATCCGTTTCCACCTTCGAGGAGTTCGACGGTCAGTTCGCTATCAGCGAACACGAATCGGTCGAGTCCATCACCCCCTTTGAGGGATTCGATCGAACTGTTGATGAAAAACGTATCATTTTGACCTAGGCCGTTGGCGGTACGTGATTCGACACTGAAATGGCGAATGGCTATGTCGTTAAGGGTAATGGAATCGTTTCCGATGATGAATGTATCTGCTACGCTTGAGCCGTTGACAGTCAGCGTGTCCGTTCCATTTCCACCTTGGATAAGAATCTCGCTATTGGGTGAAATAGGGCCTGTATACAGCGAAGTGGTACCTCGGCGGATGGACCAAGAGTTTGGGTTGGTTTGAGTGACGGTAAAGGCATCGTTTCCGTTGGTTCCGGGGATTACGATGGGGGAGAGGACTTGAGTTGCATTTCCGAATTCAGATGTTGGAGCGACGTTTACGGAGGTGATCCAGTTGCCGGATTCGATAGGATTTGCGAGTGCGTTGATTGGTATAACGAAACGGAAGCGATTGGTTTGATCGATTCCCACTGGTGTGCCTCCGACGGAATTAGGGTCGTATGAGCCGGTGCTAGTATCGGCATCCTGGGGGCTACCTTCAGCGAGTGAGACGAGGAAGATTTCACCTTGGCCAAACCCGTTTGAATAGTTTTGGGTTTTGTAGAGATCGAATTGCGCACCGGGGCGTGCGAAACCTTCGATGATCAACGTATTGTTATTGAGTTGGGCGTTCGTGATAACGGGAGCATTGGTGAACTGATCGAGGTCGTTCAGATCGTTAGGAGTTGGACCTTCGGGGCCGATATCGATTGCGACGATAGAATTTCCGGAAAACTGATTGAATCGAATATCGGAGAGGGAGGTAGCGGGAAGATCGAGTCGGATTCCAGTGGAGTTATTTGCGATCGTGTTTCGAGAGATGGAGTTGTTTGTGCTTGTGCTCCCTGTGATTTCGATACCGGGACCGATATTTCCTGAGATAAGATTTCCTTCGGAGGCATCTTCTGGAGAGCCGTCGTTATTGCTTCCGATGGTGATTAGGGAGGAGTCTACGAGTCGGATTCCGGTGAGTAGGTTTGGGATAGCGGAGGAGCCGTTGAAGTTTGTTCCTATTTTATTCCCGGCGATACGGATTTGGCTTGAAGAAGTGACAAGGACGCCATGTTCTTTGTTCCCAGAGATGAGATTACCTTCATTGGCTTCGCCTGAGCTTGCGTCACCATCGGATCCGATGGTGACGAGTTTGGCACCGTTTAGGAGTTCGATACCTGATTTTCCGTTGGGTATAGCGGCGGTTCCGTTGGCGTTGGTACCAATGAGGTTCCCTGAGATTCTAGTCGAGTCAGCGACAACGGTAATACCGTGGGAGTTATTTCCGGAGATTACGTTTTGTTCTACGAGGTCGTGGATAGCATCACCGTTGGTGCCGATTCGATTGAAGAGGGCACCGCGATCGACGACGATATTGGCTCGTTCTCCATTTTTCAGGGGGGCATTGCCTGTTGCATCGACTCCAAACCAGTTACCTGCAATGACGTTGTTGTTTGTCCCGGAGCTTTGGATGTATAGGCTATAGCCTTGGTTTCCCGAGATGAGGTTTTTTTCGAGTGAGTCGGAGATCCCATCGCTATTGGTACCGATGATATTCTCGGAGGCTCCACTCCAGAGGTAAACTCCTCGGAGGTTGGGAAGAGGTAGTAATCCATTTGCATCGGTACCGATCCGGTTTCCTGCGACGCGATTGAAGCTGGTGCCAACATTTTGGATTCGCACGCCCCATTGTGCGTTGCCAGAAATGAGGTTTCCTTCGCTGGCTTCTCCGGGGCTTGCATCGCCGTCGACGCCGATCACATTATTTTTACCACCATCGAAGATCACAACACCGTTGGTACCATTTGCGATGATAGCGTTGCCATCTTGATTTGTTCCGATGTAATTGCCGGCAATTTTGGTGTTGGAGGAACGG
>JBIJCS010000543.1:0-3313 GCA_044344575.1 Pirellula sp.
ACCCGCTTGATCGGTCGGGGTGGCATCTGCTTCTAGATCTCCGAGTGCATATTGGATTCCGTCAAGCATATGCTTGAGAATTGCCGGCTTGGAGAATGTATCTTCTCGATGCCCGAAGTTCGTGTAGAAGACCCGCCCCTGCCCTGCCTTGCGCAACCAACTGACAGGAACTTCTCTAGGGCCGTCGTTGATCAGCTTGCTGACCTCTTGTTGATTCATATCCAAGCTTACGAGGACGCGTAGGTTTTTGGTCCCTTCGTAGGTCTGTGGGTTGTACTGATAGATCTCATCGGTATGCCAAAACCCCTTGCCTTCGAACGCTTTGTTCAGGATATGTTCTGGGTCGTTGAGTTTGAAAGCCCAGGTACCCCCGGCGTTCCATGGGTGCCCGGCAAACTCTCCTCCGACGATGGCGCGGCAATCGGGATGACGACCGAAATTGTCGCTCGCCGCATGAAATCCCGCGAGTCCTTTTCCTTCCATGATGAAATCAAGAAACGCATCTTGTTGAGCAGGCGTTTGGAACTGCATGTGGGTGGTGTTGTTCAGCAGAATCAAGTCGTATTTCGCAAGGTTTTCTTTGGTGAACACATCATAGGTATCCGCCAGATCTACGGTGAATGCATTGGTCTTCTTTGCCATCGCTTCCACAGCGTAATTCCCGTAAGGAATTGACCCGTGAATGAATCCTTCGCAGCGATAAAACAGCAAAACGCGTCGAGCTTTCTTCGGCTTGGCTACTGCTTCTGCAGGAACTGCGGTCTCGATCGCGGATTTTTGCGCATCGGTCAGCGGGCGAAAACTCTCCGCTTTCTTCTTCTGCCATGGGTCCGTGTTGTCTTGAGCGACAGCACAAGGCACTAACAACGCAAAGGAGAATGCGAGGGTGAGGAAACGTTTCATCGAGAGACTCCAGAAATGGATTCGAGGTGGGAAAAAATAGTTAACAACATTCAAAAACATTCAATTCGAGGGCGAATGAATCGGGATCTTAGGCATTCTTGTCTTATTGCGGTTGAGCCGGTGCGACAGGACCACCTTTTTCATCTACAGGCGTGCCGGGCAAGTACATTTTGGAACTACCTTTGGGTACGCCCAAGAGTGGCTCGTCGGGATTTGATGAGAAGGGAGCCGCAAGCGGAACACCAGCGAGCATCGCGAGCAGAAAGGTCGCGACAAAGTAGATCGCGTAGTGCAAAAAAGCTTGGCCAACTTCTAGTTCACATGTACCGAGCGAAGCCCCAACTCCAGCGGCAAACATCAAGGCAAAGAGGATCGACATCGTCATCACGTCGGTCTGGGCCAGTACAGAGTTGCCAAAATAATAGGACAGTAGCCAGTACAATCCCCAGGTCAGCACGAATACCGCCGCGCATACCCCGAGCCGAATCAAACGCTCCTTGCCAATATAACCACCGAGTTCATCGTCCTTGAAGAACGTATAGCCGATGGAAGTCAGCGGATAGGCGAACGCGGTGGCGACCAGAGCGAGGGACCAAGTTGGAGGGACAAAGCCCGTTGCACGCGCCCACAGGGCAGAAAACACCGCAAGGATTGCCACGCCAATCGCAATCCCGATCTGCAGACCGTTCGGAGTGAACTCCACCCTGCGAATCGGCTTGAGCACGGGCTTGCCCGTCGAATCCTTTGGCCCTTCATCCGGGGCGTGAATCACAACCTCTTGCGACTTGTCCGGTACCGTAATCGTCTGCTTGCACTTTGGACAAGGCCCCTGCTTACCGGCGTATTTATCGCTGACAGTAAAGCGGGCGAGGCAACCTGGGCATGTAACGGGGATTGGCATATCGTCGTCGTGGGCTTAGAAAAGGAAACTAATAACCGGCCCGAATTATAACCGATCCGATGAAAGTTCATGCACCCGAGTTATGCCAGAAATCGAACTTCCTCACCCAAGCTTCAACGTCGTCCTTTATCAACCTGAAATCCCTCAAAACACTGGGAATATCGGGAGGTCTTGTGTCGCGCTCGGGGCAAAGCTTTGGATCGTGCGTCCGATGGGGTTCCGACTCGATGAACGAACCGTCCAGCGAGCAGGGCTCGACTACTGGCAGCACCTCGATCTGGAAATCGTCGATTCCTGGCAACAAATGCTCGAACGGATCGATCTACAACGCGCATGGTTCTTCACCAAATTTGCGCAGCAACTCCACAGCGATGTGAAATTCCAACCCGCCGACTGGCTTGTCTTCGGAAGCGAGTCGAGCGGCTTGCCGGAGTCGGTCCGGACTCAATGGCTCAACCATTGTGTGAGACTTCCGATGACCGGCCCAGTCCGCAGCCTGAACCTTTCGGTCTCCGTTGGAATCGGGCTTTTCGAAGCCTATCGGCAATGTTCATTCACCTGATGCTCACGATTCCGATACTAGCGATTTACGTTCACAGCACATGTTCCTTCCAGCTCCAACGCAACTGCCCGCCACACGACCTTTAGCGGTTGTAACGGTAGAACCGTTCAGGCTAAGAGTTCGAGGAAAATGCAAGCATCGGCAAGTCCTGTCCGATAACTTCCACATCGGGAATTCCTTTCCCGAGACACGGATAATCACTTCGCAGACTGGATGGGCTTTATGGCCAAGAAAGATGTATTTCGCGTGGTAACTCGAGCTACCGATGGGTCGCTAAAAATACGCGACTTCCATTCTGCGGAGATGATTTTTCGCACCCACTCACAAGTTGGAATCGAAGATAGCAGCACCGATTTAGATTTGCGTGGCATGCCGATTTTCCGCGGACTGATCGGCCCGATCCCTGAGGGAAAAAACATCGCGAGGTACGAATCGCACGACGTTTTTGAAATGATGACCAAGGAATGGGCGAACGCGAAACCACGCCGTCGTCGTCGAGGAGTTCGAGAGGATTCGGCGGATGGTGATTCCCTTCAAACAGAAGTCATCGACGAACCAACCATCGAAGAATGAATCATTAACGAATCAACCACTAACGAAACGGGATAGCCCAAGTCGTTTTTGGATACCGTTATTTCGATTTCTGCCGCAGGGATTTCTGTTGAACCATCGCTGTTGAACCATCGCTGTTGAACCATCGCTAACGTGTTGGTCGCAAGACGGAATCGATGAAACTATACGCCTGTTCACGCGCATCAGGCGGGAAGTCATGCGCACTGTTCGGGTAAATCGCTTGCAACCTGTCTTCTGCTTGCATCAACCGATAAATTTTGACCGCTTGTGCAATACTCTCCTTGACCCCTGTGACCTCAAAGTTATCGTCACGGATGGGTGAACTGGTTAAAAAACCTCTAGGTGCAATCCCGGCGATCAACTCCGGAAAATCA
>JBIJCS010000077.1:0-12796 GCA_044344575.1 Pirellula sp.
ATCCATCGCTGGAGCGACGCACCCCAATCTTTGTTGCAGAACGCATGCGGTTGACGGAGTCATAAAGTCTTGGGTGATCGTGGCCACCAAAACGAGATCGACTTCGCTCGCTTGAACACCCGCTCGCTGCAAACAATCGACTGCCGCTCCGTATGCAAGGTCGCTACAAGCTTCGTCTTCCCTCGCAAAACGCCGTTCGCGAATCCCCGTTCGCTGTACGATCCAGTCACTGTCGCATCCAAGCGACGCCAAGTCGTCATTGGTGACTACACGCTGCGGCACGTACATGCCCGTAGCCGAAATTCGAATCGGCAAAGCTCCACCAGGTCGACTTCGACCACTGGCTACCAGAGAAGAATCCTTCATGTCCTACCGCAATGCGAGTTGGTATTCAAAGCCATACGTTCCAGCGGGCTGAGTATATCGACCCGAGAGCCGATGAGTATGTCAACTTGGGTAGTTTCGCCAACAGCCAACTGATTAGGCTCCCTTATGATTTTGACAAGATTTCAACAATTTTGACGATTCCTCCTTTTTGGGGGGTGACTACGACTAGGAGGGGAAGTTAGATTCTACCGATGTTGCGGGCCGCAATATCCCACCCCGTATGTGCGATTATTGGCCGTTGCGCCGTGGCTCGTTCCCGTCTCCCCAGCCATAGAAAGTGCTGCTGTTGCGATGTGCTTACTCGCCATTCAGTATCGCGTGGTACCAGAAAGTCCAATTCTCGTGGCGGCAAATCGAGAGGAGTTCTACGATCGACGTAGCCTCTCGCCGAGCATCCAATCGGGTAAACCCCGAGTGCTCTGCCCAACCGACCAACGAAGTGGTGGAACCTGGCTAGGTGTCAATCAACACGGTGTCTTCGTCGGGATTTGCAACCGACGTGTCCTTGAGCCGCTCGGCTCGAACCGCTCCCGTGGCCTTCTTGTGAAAGAAGTTCTCAAAGCTCCCAGCAGCCGTGCCGCTATCGAACGAGCTTTGGAGGAATTCCAAAAGCATCGGTTTGAAGCCTGTAATCTGGTCATCGCCGATCGAGATTTCGGGTTCGCGATCCATCACGATCAAGAGGATGAAGTGATCGATCTACAACCTGGTCTGAGCATCATCGGTGGTCGAAACCTCAACGACCCAAGAGATGAACGGGTCCAACTTGCGGGCCGATTGCTGACCCTGCAAAACTTGGATTCACCGGTCAAATTCTTGGCTGTCGCCAGTCGGGTTTTTGCTCGGGCCCCCAATCCTCTGGCTCGCGCTAGCATGGTGATTCGTGGCGCGGACTACGGGACGGTGTCGAGCACCTTACTGGCACTCGGTCCAAAACCACGTGACGCGATCTACCAGCATGCCGACGGTCCTGCCGATGAAGCACGTTACGAGGATTACTCGCCAATGCTACGAGATATCCTCAGCAGAGGCTTGCGAGAATCGCGCAACAAAGCCGCTGCAAACGAACTAATCGATGCAGATTTGGCCGAAACCGCTGACGTCGAATAGCGCATAACTGACCGCAATTCCTTACGCCGCAAAGCGCGAGCTCTGCGGTGGGATTTTCTTGTTTAGCAGTCAGCCGGAGGCGTACCTGCATTTCAATGCACTACTTAACGTACCTACCAGCCGCTGCGGCCAAAACCGGAGTTGTTGTCGGATACTCCGCCTCCACCACCTCCTCCTCCACCAAATGACCCGCCTCCGCCAAAAGGGCCTCCCCCACCGAACGACCCGCCTCCGCCAAAGGGGCCACTAGATCCAGATCCAAAGATCGAACCGCCTCCACCAATGACAATGGTTCCCCGTCTCGCCGCTTCCGCAGCCATCCGTTCACGCCGAATCCGCTCAGCACGCTGCTGTTCTTCAATCCGACGTTTCTGCACCTCTCGCTCCATCCGTTGTACTGCTACCAATGCCATCTGATGGGCTTGCCGCGATAAATCCAATACCGCTGGGTAATTGCCAGCCTGGAGTTGCGACCGCGCAGATTCCAACTGCCGAACACCCGGTGAATCTTTGATTCGCAATCCCCAAGGTCCCGTCCAGTGCTCAGCGTTGTACACCGATTCACTTGCCAACTGAAACGACTGCAACGCCTCGTTCGCTTGTGATAATTCCGAGCTCAGTTGCCGTGACACCGTCGCAAGATCCGATTGCACTTCTGCAGCTTTGCGTCCGACCGCATGCCAGTCCCCATGAATGCCCTCGATCTCCTGCTGCACCGACAATACTCCGCGTTCCAAAACATCCACACGACGTATCCCTTCCTTGGTCGCTGGAGAGTCCGGAATGTTATCTGTACGCGACTGCTGAACGTATTGCCTCGCTACTCCCCACTGCCGAACTGCACCATCGACAGCTCGAGCCGCTTCGGCGTGCCCGTGATGGTCGGAAACGACCATTCCTTCTAGCTCCGCAATCCGTTTTTGGAAGTACATGAGTAATTCGGACAACTCGAAAGGATTGGTGCGTTGATTGTTTTGGGCAACTTGCTGTTGCACTTGTGATACGTGCTGAACCAATTCATGGATCTGTCGCAGCGTCGGTAACATGACCAAGCGGTCTTGTTCATACCCGAGCAATCGATTCGCCGACTCGGCGCACTGCGAGAAGATTTGTTCGTTTTCGACGACACATTTCTCAAGATGATGCAAATGCTCCTCGACTCGGCTCAGTCGCTGATCCGTTTGAGATATCAGTTCACTGGCTTGACGAACCATGCTGATGGCACCAAGGACCGCACCGCGTTGATATTCATTGCGGCCGTCTTGCTGCATCTTGGAAACCTTTTGCAAAATGCCTTTGGCTCGTTCGAGCAATTGATTCGCTAGGGAAACGCCCAAATCCGCAGCAAGGTCCTTTTGGGAACTCGCAACCCAATTCGGATCCGCTTGTCCCAAACCTTGCAACTCGTTCCCTGCTCGTTCCGCTCCTTCTTGATTGGTGGCAACGAGGTTGTTCTCTGCGGATGCATCGCCACCTGTGACGGAATCGACCAACGGTTGCAATCGCTCGGCACCAGGATTCGCCCAGCTTTTCGGCGGCTTCTCCGACGATGAGTAAGCCAACTTGAGGGCTGCAGAAGTGTAACTGCGTTCTGCATCCGCAACCGAACGGGCTATCCGATTGCTTCTTTCAACCATTCCTTCCAGACGTGTTAGCTCTTTGCGCAACGTGTCGTCGAACTCTTTGACCGTTCGCTTCGAAGCGTTCATCCAAGCCTCGGCTCGATCGACCTCTGCTTCGCAACCTGCGATGGCTGCACGACAAGCTTCGACTTTCCCCTGTGTCAGCAACGTTACCGCCGCTTCGATGTTCTTCTTGGCCAACAACGCCGCATCGTCAGGATTGAATCGTGATTCGGCCAATACTTGGCTCTCTGGCAGCCGCAACTGCCCAGCTAACTCTTTGCGAGAACTTGCAATCTGTGAAGGTAACGCGTCGAGACGCGGTGCGGTTTGGGACTTTAATAATTCCGCCAACTCTACAGCTTTCTTTCCCTTTTCCAATACCCCGTCGAGCGACTGTTGGAACACTTCGATGTCGGGCGCTATCGACCGGCTCGCAGCCAATTCGAACAGTGCATCTGCTTTAGCGGAGAGTTCATGCAAGTCAGCATCGATCCAACCGGTTTCGTATCCGTAGGATCGCAGCGTGTCAGAAACTTTCTTCAGTTCTGTAAATAATTTTCCACGACTCTCGACCAATAGAGTGCCAAGTTGTATGCCTTCGGCAAGTTTCCGAGTGGCCGACTGAACAGGGCCTTGCATCGCTGCGACCGCATCAGAGGTTGATAATTGGTCAGCTTCTGCAATGTCTTTCTGGATCGATGGTATCAGCACATCAAAGTACTTGGGTACCGGGAAAAACGTATCCGTGGATTGTTCCGAGAGCACTTTCTCTTGATTGACCATCTTTTGTAAATCGGACTGGCAACGATCCAGTTCGTCGTTAACGCGGGTCAAGGAGTCTTCGATTAACTTCAAATTGTCTAACGCGCGTTGACGTTTTCCCTGGATCGCTTCGAAGATTTCGTCGAAAGTCATCACGACTTCGTCAGGTATCTCGGTCGGAGGGGCTTCGCCACTTTCCACAGCTCGATCGCGTAGGATCTGCATAGCAATGGTTGGCATCCCAGTCGATTTGGAGAACTTCAGTGGTTTACCGGATAGCTGGCGAACGCTCTCGTCGTAACGTGAAGCACTAAACGTATTGAGGATTTGCTCCCAAACTCCTGGCGGATCGATCAATTCCTTTGCTTCCGCAATCACGCGTCGCACTTCTTTGGACATGATGAACAAGTCATCGATATCGGCCAATGTGCCTTCGCTCAATACTTTTGTTTTGCCGTTGTATCCGCGTTCTTTAATCCGATCTAGCGAACCGAGCAAGTCACTGCTTTGGGTGAAAAGCTGATCGAGTCCGTCTGTTTCTTTAGAGACCATTCCCTCACGGTCTTTCAGATTCTCTAAAGCACGATCCATCGCGGGTTTCTTTTTGCGATGAAAAAGCCATAGAATGCCGGCGAGCAGAGCGCTGAAGCCCCCGGCGACCGTAAGAACGACTTGCCGAACCATGCGTTGAAACTTCTGACTTGCTTCAATCCTCTCTTTTTCCTTATCGATGACACGATAGGCCTCGCGGAAATTCGGATCCATTCCACGTAGATGCTCGACGAGATCCAAGTCGCCATTACGAAACTTCGTATCTGCCGTATCCAGTGCTCGTCTTGATTGCACCACCATCGATTGGGCAACCCCATTGGGGGCTGCTGCGAGTTCACCGATTTGACGTTCGATTTCGCGCCGGTTTTCTTGGTAACCCCGCACGGCTGCGTAGCCGTTCAAGTACCGATCCATTTCGATACCGAGTTGCCGCAACGGTTGCAAAGTATTCTTTGCGTTACCGAGTTTGGTTTCCGCAGCGAGGGTTTCAAGCCGAATGCGCCATTCCTCGAGGGGTGGGCGTGTCAATTCACCGGTAGCCGAATTGTTGTTGATTTGGAATTCTTTCGATTCCCGCTCGACGTCCTCGAGGACTTCTCGCAAGTGAGCAATCGATTCTGTCCCCGATTGCAAATCGCGTTGTTGCTCCAGCTCAAGGGTTTTGGAAGCTTCAGTCTCCGATTGAACCATTCGTTCGAGCCGCTGATTCACAATTTTAACGGTGTCTTTAACGGCATCCATGACCCGGCCACCGGAACGCATGGCTCGCAGTGCGGGTTGATCCAGCGTGCCGAACCAATTGGCCTCGCCTAATCCTCTGCGATCCTGCGCTTCCGAACCATAGTAGCTGAACTTGCGCTCTTTGAGCATCAACACAAAGATCGCTCCGTCCGTCTCGTGGGTGATCGGATGCTCCAATTGCCCAAAGGCCGTCTGGTTATTTAGCCCCATTCCCAAAGCGACTTCGACCGCGTCAATTCCAAACAAAGATCTACCGTCGGCGGCAACGTAGAACTCACCTGCAGCATCTTCGAGAAGAACGATCGTCCAGTGCGGGGCGTTTTCCTTGAGCCATTCTTCCAGCTCTCGTAACTGCCGATCGCTTGGTCCCAAATCACCTTTCACATACAGATGCCGCTCCGGAGACCAGTTCTCAATGACGTCTTGAACTCGCTCGATTTGGGTGTAGCCAAGCCGATCATAGGTAGCACCTACCGCGCGGTCCTGCGCGCAGGCCGCTTGAGAACCAAAATTCAAGGGAACGTCTAGCATTTCACTCAACGAGCAAAACGCAAGCCCTACAAATCCGAATACGATCGCATAGAGCGATTTCGTCGAAAATCCGACGAGATGATTGCGTACCACAAGCCTGTCCAATCGTGACTTCATGAGAGTTAGATACAGTGATCAAGGTTTTGGTCTATTTGGGAACGATCTCAGCGGGAAAGATTGCCTCCCCGCTAGGGAGCCACCGCGAAGCGTTTGATCGCCGTACGAAGCTCCTCCGCCCAACCCTGCAACGCACTTTCTTCTACGCATTCGCTGGGTGCATATAGGATACACACGATCCGAGAAACCGTCTCATGAATCTTACCCGCCATCGAGTCTTTTACTGGGCTCCCTAGGGGTTTTTCCCCATCATCTCCCCCGCAGACGACGACCAAATTCTCGAGTTCGAG
The DNA here is from genome assembly GCA_044344575.1 of Pirellula sp. Taxonomy (GTDB): domain Bacteria; phylum Planctomycetota; class Planctomycetia; order Pirellulales; family Pirellulaceae; genus JBKCUI01. The sequence goes on from JBIJCS010000077.1 coordinate 6,116, forward strand.
TGTCTGGCCGGACGCGTTAAAAACATAGGATTCTTGGGGGCGTCCTAGACGGATCTGCAATCGATCCTTGAATGCATCGCGATCGAGCATGGAAATAGGGATACCGATGCGCACCGAGATGGCGTTGAGGCAATCGACGGCGGGGTTGATCCGAGGAAATTTTCCTTCGTCAAGACACCTTGCTAAATACTCCTGCGCAGGTTTGTTTCGACCCGACGGCTTGTATCCACCTCGCCGTAACATACCCCGCACACCCTCGCGGCGTTGTTCGTAACTCGGATCAATTTTCAAGCTCTCTGAGGCACGCTCGCATTGTTCAACAACCCAGTCGTCAAAATCCGTAGTCGGCGCCCAGATGCTCAATCCATCGACTTGGAAGACCGCAACGCGAACGCCAGCGACCTGTTGGATGATTTCGAGTTGCACGGTGTTAGACTTCACGGTGTCAGACTTCACGGTGTTAGACTTCCCAGCCTTTGCGATATTCTTTGCTTAGCAAACGGTTCGCTACGGTAAGCAACGCCGATTGTGACAGGCTACTCGTGGGATTGCTGGAATGAATTTGTGTGATTTCCATCTTGGTCGGATCGTAAGTAATCTCGGCTTCGGAGCGATAAGCCACGTTTCCGAGCAAGACGACTTCGGTGAATGGCCCAGAGTAGTCGAATGAACTGCTGGCCTTTCCGTTCCCCTTGGCCGCTTCGATCCATTGTTTGTGATGTCCTGGGGAGGCGGGCAGGAAGGGTTCAGGCGGGGTGAAGTTCGCGAACCGATCGGCAGGCAGCAGTTTTGGCATTCCGTCGTGAGCGATCGCGATTTTGCCAAGGTCACCAACAAAAAGTGAGCCATTCATCGGTAGGTCTTGAGCGATCGACTGCTCGGGTGTCGTTTCGCCTTCGTACCAATGCACATCAACAGGTGGTAGTTCTCCGCGTTGGCCAAAAGAGAATACGGTATGCATCCATTTGGGAGCGGAGTAAGGGTTCGGTGCAGGACCTTCCGAACGTACTTTCACAGGTCCACCGAGTTGAAGTCCCCAGAAGGCTGGGTCCATCAAGTGGATAGCCATGTCTCCGACAGCACCACAGCCGTAGTCCCACCAACCTCGCCAACGGAAGGGAGCGAATGCGTTGTGGTAGGAGCGTTGCGGGGCAGGTCCAAGCCACAAGTCCCAGTTTAAATTTTCAGGAACTGCAGGCGTATCGGTCGGCATGGGAACGCCCTGAGGCCACCATTTTCCTGGTCGATCGGTGATGACATGGACAGAGCGAACGGGGCCGATGGCTTGGGTGCGCAGGAGTTCGACAAGACGCAAATAACCGGGGTGTTCGTGGTTTTGGGTCCCCATTTGGGTAGCGACCCCTTTCTCTTTTGCCAACCGGGTGACTAAGCGGGCTTCTGCGACGGTATGCGTCAAAGGTTTTTCGCAGTAAACATGCAGACCGCGTCGCAGAGCGCGAACAGTGGCAGGTGCATGGTGATGATCGGGGGTTCCGATAACGACGGCGTCCAAGTCGGATTGTTCGAGAAGAAGTCGATAGTCAGCGTACTTCTTTGCGTTAGCAAAGCGGTTGCCGGCACCGTCGAGAGCATTGCGATCGACATCGCAGATCGCGACGATATTCTCGGAAGCGACGGCGTCGAGATCACCAGCACCCCGACCGCCAACACCGATCGCACCGATATTCAAGCGGTTGTTTGCACCGAGGATTCGGCGATAAGCCCAAGCGGGGGTAGACAGAGCGCAGAGGCCGCTAGCTGCGGCAGCGGATTGCAGGATGCGGCGACGTGAAACCATATTCTCGATCCCTGTTTGGCGAGTATAACGAAAGTGTCCGGATACTTTTGTAACGCAATACGGGGCGCAAGCCAACACTTGGGGAGTCAAAACCAACCATATTCAGCCTGTAGCATGGACATCCGAGTCCGTGTTTCGCTTCAGTTTGAGACATCAAGAGGCTGTCGAGGAAAAACAGTGATCGATAGGGTTGCGATTCGTGCCGCGTTTTGTTCCCTTACAAAGTAGGGCGTTTGTTGAACCAACATAAGATCACTACAGGCTGCTTTTTAAAACGACCCCTCGCTCTGGGTGAATGCGGTGAACATCTCCTCAGGGATGCGGCGAGGTAGACGCTTGGTGAAATCGATAAAAGCCCATTGCGTGTGCGCGACCGCTAAGAGTATCTCTTGATCACCCTTATACCGAACCATCCGATATCGACGCGTTGATGTCACACGCTTCATATCGGCAACCCAAGTGTGTATCACCACACAATCTCCAGGCATCGCCGGTTGCAAATACTCGATCCGGTGCTCGCGTGCAACCCATCCCGCACCGTACTCTTGATACCTGCGAAATGTCCAACCTAAAGCCGCTGAATGCGCGACCGCAGCATCTTGCATCCATTGAACGTAAACCACATTGTTGACATGCCCTACAACGTCGATGTCTTCGGGCTTGACCGAAATCTCAAAACGGTAAATGCTCCCTATGCGATCCTTTTGGTCCATCCTTCACTCCCCTCACCCACTCCTAGCGTGTGTTCGTTCAAGACGCTATTTGCTCGATCAAGGCCTTGACCTGTCGCTCGATCAAATCGCGAACCCCTAAAAAGTCTTCCGGACTCATATCGCGTGGATCCGGAATCTTCCAGTCCACACGCTGCTTGGCTATCACCAACGGACACTCGTCGCCACAACCCATCGTTACCGCCACCTCTACCTCTGTACCATTAAAAGCATCAAGTCCCTTCGAAGCATGCGTACTTAGGTCATATCCCAACAAACGCATCGCATCGATCGCTTTAGGATTCACCCGTCCCGATGGTCGTGACCCTGCACTGTATGCCTCAATCTTCCCCGTTCCATGAATCCTTGCAAATGCTTCCGCCATTTGACTGCGATTCGAATTTTCGACACAAACAAACAGTATTTTTTTCATGCTTGATCTCGTTACTGATTCATCTTCAATGCAAAAAACGACAAGTGAAGTTCTTTCAACAACACCCCGGGCCGCACCCCGACGACGAAACTTGTAAGCCAACCCCCGTCGGAACCCCACATCGATCCGGAGCTAAACACTCCGTGTGCTTGCGACCTAACACCAGTCGTGCGAGCGCATTCGACGCATCCTTAGTAGCGGACGTGACCTCTTGCAGTGCAAGAATCGAGACTGTGCCGAGGTCGATCTCAAAATCGACGGGAATATCTTTGGTCGGAAATAAACGCTCTCCAATCTTCAAAATCTTCAGCAACTTACTCGCTGTTAACCGATGATCAACATCCGTAGCAACCCACACCTGCAATACGCAAGCTTCCGTCTCGCGAAGCGATCCGCCGCAATCCACAAAGTTCTTCCGAACCCGCCCAACCTCCGTCACATGAAAATGTGCCGGCATGGTTTGCCCACTAGGCAGAACGACCTCCAAGCCAATTTCTCCAGACTTCTCAAGGTAATCGATCAATTCTTGCAACGTAATCATGGTGGTTTCTATTTGTGCTCGGGTTCAATCGTTGTATGCTCGACCTGTGACTCGCGATCCTCGGTTGTGCTAAACATCAGCAATCGATGCATGGATACTGCTGCCAAAATGCCCAACCAAGGTGCTGTCCAATAAATCCACAAATCAGCGATCGCTCCACTGACTAACGCCGGACCTAAAGATCGTGCTGGGTTCATCGAAGCTCCAGAAATCGGACCGCCGAATAAAGCTTCCAATCCAACAACAGCACCAATCACGAATCCAGCATAATCTTTTGCGGGATGATGAGGATTTGTGGTGTTGAGGATTACCAGCATCAACAATCCCGTTAAGAAAACCTCAAAACCAAAAGCCCGCCAAATCCCTCCCGTGGGTAGCGTAGCACCTAAGGTCGCATGATCTGCAAACATTCCTCTCAGAGTCATACTCGCTAAAAGCGCGCCAACACATTGAGCGATGATGTAGGGAGTCACATCACTCGCTTTCATCCGCTTGCAAAGCCACAACCCAAGGGTGACTGCGGGATTGAGGTGGCTTCCCGATATCGGCCCAAACGTATAAATCATCGCGAAGACAATGAGGCCAAAGGTGGCTGAAATTCCAAGATGAGTGATCGCACCCTCGCTGAAGTCGTTGACGACGATCGCCCCGGTTCCAGCAAAGACTAAACAAAAAGTTCCGATGGCCTCCGCCGCCCATCTTCTGAAGCTATCAGGATTCATCGAGTCCCTCCCGATGCTCCACTGCGCTGATGGACCTCCTCCATCAAACACATCGCTTGATCCAATAAGGAACGCACACACAAGTCGATCAGCCGATAGTAGATGCTGTTCCCTTCCCTACGCGAAGCAAGAATGCCAAGGTCGGAGAGTCTTTGCAACTGATTCGATACCGCTTGAGGTTTCATCCCTACGGCTGTTGCAAGCGCCGTAACACATAACTCGTCTGTTCGTACCAGAGCGTGCAAGAGTCTCAGTCGCGTATCGTTAGCCAATACTTTGAAGACTGCAGCAAGCCCCCCCGCTTGAATAGGTGAGAGCAAGGGCCGAGCGTGTAGCCCCTGTCTCTCAGCACAACAAGCCTCTGTCTTTTTATTGCCAGTCTTTTTGTGGTTTGCTACCCGAGTCGGTACCGAATTGCAGACAGGTAAGCTTGTTAGGGATTTCTTCATTCGGGATTTCAATGCGCCGGTCTCGGTATAACTGTTACACAGAATTGTGTAATAGTGTAATTAGGGTTCGCTTCGGCGTCAATCGGTCGATTTTTCTTCACGCTGTGCCATTCCACGCTGTGCCATTCCACGCTGTGTCGTTTCACGCTGTGTCGTTTCACGCTGTGTCGTTTCACGCTGTGTCGTTTCACGCTGTGTCGATGCAAGCTGTGTCGATGCATGACAGAGATCGAATTCGATTTGCCGTTGTCGTTTTGCTAAACTCTTGCTTGCGACTTGCTGTGATGATCGTGTGCTATGAGTGAGCCTTGCGGAATGATGCTATGTTGTGTTTCCAAAACGATTTCTATCCGAGAGCACTCTTGAGCCTTTGTTGGGTTTTCATCGCCTCGGAGCTTGAACCGGACTCCGATTCCGATGGGCTTCCGGATTTCTGGGAGACGATGCATCCATTCGATCCAAAGAACGCCACTGATGCTCAAAGCGATCAAGATGGCTACGGATACACGCAACTTGAAGAATGGCTTAATGACACAGATCCCAATGTGTATGTCCGTCCTTAGAACTTGTGACCGGGTTTCGGACCGTTGGTTGTGGTGGTCAAAATCTCTGGTCCCTTCTCCGTCATCAACACCGTATGCTCAAACTGCGCCGATAAACTTCCATCGCGGGTTCGAACGGTCCAGTTGTCTTTTGTATCAAGCTTGGTAAATCGACTTCCGGCGTTGATCATCGGTTCGACCGTAAAACACATACCGGGCAGGAGCGGATCCTGTCGACTCTTGCGATCCGGCACATGCGGCACGTTGGGGTACTGGTGAAATCGACGACCCAATCCGTGTCCAACGTACTCTCTGACCACGGAGAAACCAAATTTTTCAGCCTCCGCAACCACGTTCTCACCAATCACACTTACCGGACATCCAGGCGTCAATGCTGCGATTGCTCGGTGCATTGCGTCAAAAGCGCACTGCGTCACCGCTCGCGCCACTTCGGTAACTTGTCCAATCAAAAACGTCTCGCTCTGATCACCGTGCCAACCATCGACAATACTCGTGATATCGACATTGACAATGTCACCCTCTCGCAACACATAATCGTTCGGAATGCCGTGGCAGATCACTTCGTTGACACTCGTACAACAACTTTTGGTGTACCCTAAGTATCCGAGCGTCGCTGGGGTGTGCTTGTGCTGAAGCGTGTATTCATGCACCAGCCGATCAATTTCGGAGGTGCTGATCCCTGCCCGTATGAAACCTCGGATGTAATCCATGAGTTGCGCATTGAATTTTCCAGCCGCCCGCATACCTTGGCGCTGCTGCTCGGTCAGTTGTAACTTACGTAGATTTTGAAGCATTTTTAGCGGGGGTCGGGAGTTGCGGGATCCACTCGATGATTATCGCCTCGGTTTCCCGTCGATTTGTGTAAAATCTTAACAAAATACGCTGGAAAAGAAAGTTCCGCCCAACCAGAGTACGGGAAGGGCCAAGAAAAGGGATTTGATGCGAAGTAGCCAGGATTTCATCGTAGAAGCCCTCGAAAAGCCCATCGAGATTATCTACCAAGACAAAGATCTCGTAGCGGTCTTTAAACCAGCCGGGCTGATGGTTCACAAAGGCGCAAACACGCTCGCCGACGAACCTGTGCTTTTGCAAGCCCTCCGCGATCAATTAGGGAAATTTCTCTACCCGATTCATCGTTTAGACCGCCCGACTGCCGGAATCATCCTCATGGCTACGACTTCTCAAGTCGCGTCCCGACTCGGTGAACAATTCATGGCACACCGTGTGATCAAACATTACCAAGCCCTCGTGCGCGGGTTCATGCCCACAGATTTGCGGGTCGACCGACCGTTACTGCACCCGAAGTACTTCGACGAACGCGACAGCGGTTTGCATGAAGCCCAGGATGCTATTACACACTTCCATTGCCTAAGCCACTTCGAAGTCCCTTGGCCCGCCTCCGGTTTTGAAACTTCTCGATTCTCACTTCTAGAGATTCGCCCTGAAACAGGAAGATGGCATCAAA
>JBIJCS010000078.1:0-12764 GCA_044344575.1 Pirellula sp.
GCTCAATAATCAATGCACGCACAGGTCTTTCGGTCAATGAAAGATCATCGAGCCTCAACTGCGGAACCGTCGCAACCTCTGTTCTGTCAGCCCCTGAAGCGACTTCCGATCGCACAGGCGATCCGCTTGAGTTCGACGCCCCATGTTTTGAAATTTCAGGTACGAGGTCGCCTGAGAAAGAATCACCCCCTTGGGCAACACCTTCCGTACTGGAGATGCTACGAGAACCTTCGACGTTGAGAATGCGGTTGCTAGGGGAAGCTTCGTCGAAGAACTCGGATTGGGTTGCAACCCTCGGCTGGGCTACTTTGCTCGGGGTGACCGATCCGCTAACCATGCTGGATGAAGGATTAGGATTTCCTTCTGGGGTGTGGGGTGTGGTATCGGAAACTAGGAAAACACTGTAATCACCCGGAAACTCAGCGAGGGCTACCTGCAAGGCTGCGGCGAATCGTTCGCTGCCGAGCACAGCAATCGACTGGGGGGCAAACGACTCGTCTTGTTCGAGCCCAGCACCGGAAACGGACTCAGAGAATCGATGGGTCAAGGCTCGAAGAACCGCTGGACTTAGCGTTTCCTCTCCAACCCACTGCGACGAATCCCACTTCGCTACATGAACCACGCCGAGAGCTTTGGCACCCGGAGAGAGTCGGTCGAGGTACGCTTGGACAACTCCTTGGAACGGCGGCAAAATCGCAGCCCCCGCCATCCCTAGAGCTTGGATACCTCGAAATGCGGTCTCGAAGGACTCCAAGGGGACTTGGGAGGTGAAAAAACGCCAATCCAACTCGGCCTCGCGGGCAATGCGAGTCATAACGAACTGGGTAGGATTGCCACCTACGGGAGTTCCGACACAAGCGATCAGCGGCTGGAGAACCTGTTCCATACTCATGCCGACCCCTCAACCCCTTTTCGTCGTCGTATCATTGCAGCCTTACGCGCCTCGCCAAAAATCGAATCGCCGTGGAGCTAGCCCCCGACTTCCGTGCAACCTTCGCCTACGCAATCTTCGGCAGAATTCGAGGGAAACGAACCCCTTGAATTCGCTCCCTTAGTATTTTCTGCCAACCGCGATGCCGATACCTATCCTAACTGAACTTCTAGCCTGACCCAACTTCTGAGCGATTTTATCGATTGTTGGGGCAAGACAAATTCGAAGGAAGTACTTAGAATAGACGATCTTTCCAACAGAAGTAGTTGTTTTACTAATCGAGATTTTAGAAAAAGAAAATCAAAATATCGTGGCATCCTACAAAACCAGTGACCTGCGCAAAGGCTTGAAAGTTCAAATCGACGGCGAACCGTATCTTCTCTCCGAAGTGAACTTCGTCAAACCTGGAAAAGGAAACGCCCTTTATAAGTGCAAGCTAAAGAATTTGATCCGCAATACCGTTCTCGACCGAACCCTCAAGGGTGGAGATGAATTGGAAGTTGCCGACGTTGAGGAGTTGGAAACCCAATTCCTGTACAACCAGTCGGGTACGTTTGTGTTCATGGATAACAAGTCCTATGAGCAATACGAATTGACGGCGGACCAAGTGGACGACAACTGGAAGTACCTCAAGGAAGGGATGCCTGTGGCGATGGTGTTGTTCAACGGCAACCCAATCACGTTGACACCTCCTTCGCACGTGACACTCAAGGTCATTGAGACGGAACCGGGGGTGCGTGGAGATACGGCAACGAGTGTGACGAAGCCAGCAAAGACAGAGACCGGCGGGGAATTTCAAGTCCCAGGTTTCATCAAAGAGGGCAACGTGATCAAGATCGACACACGCACCGGTGAATACGTCGAACGCGTTAGCATGGACTAGGGCTTGATCGATACCGATCGAGTTTGAAGTCACAACCATTTTCGTCCGGCCATGCTCAGGATTGGCCGGTATTTCTAATGCGGTTCAGAATGGTGCTAGAGAGTGACTGAAACTGGAGTCGCAGGATGTTCGCAACCCTCAACCGTGTCCGCTTCCTTTTCGTTTGCCTCGTGTTGCTGACTCTGCCTCTCTGTGCAGAGCCTCTGTGCCTCCATCCGCTCCTCGGTACGCGGTTGATGGCACAAGTCAATTCTGGGGGCGACAATGATCCGTATGCAGTTGAACGCGAGAGACTCATTCGCAACGTTTTGATCCCAGGTGGAATTCGAGATCAACGCGTATTGGATTCGATGGGCAAGACTCCACGGCATGAGTTCGTGCCGCCAGAGTATGCGCGGCAGGCTTACATGGACATCGCAATTGCCATTGGGGAATCGCAGACGATCTCCAGTCCATTTATTGTTGCGCAGATGACCGAAGCACTTCAGCCAAAACCCACGGATAAAGTGTTAGAAATTGGGACTGGTAGCGGGTATCAAGCTGCAATCTTGAGTCCTTTGGTGCAAAGTGTCTATACCATCGAGATCGTTCAAGATCTCGGAGAACGCACGACACAGTTGCTCAGTGACTTGGGTTACAAAAACGTATACTGCCGGATTGGAGACGGGTTCAAGGGTTGGCCGGAAGAAGCTCCATTTGACAAGATCATCGTGACTTGTTCCCCAGCCGACGTCCCCAAGCCGCTGGTAGATCAGCTCAAGGAGGGGGGATTGATGGTGATTCCTGTCGGAGAGCGATATCAGCAGATGCTTTATCTGATGCGGAAGAAAGACGGCAAACTAGAGAAAGAGGCTTTGACTCCAACGTTGTTTGTTCCGATGACGGGTGATGCGGAAAAGACGCGCAAGGTGCAGCCGGATCCGACGCGGCCTGTGCTGCTGAACGCAAGTTTTGAAGAGCCGACGATCCGTGACTTTCATATTCCCGGATGGTACTACCAATTCGGTTGCATGCGGGTGGAAGATATCGATGCTCCCGTGGGCCAGTTTGTCGCCGAGTTTCGCGGGACCGATCCGCAGTGGCCAAATATGTTGCTACAGGGAATTCCCATCGACGGCCGAGCAGTAAAAAAACTCAAACTTGGTGCCTGGATCAAGCTCGAGGACGTCAAAGTGGGTCGCGACAGGGAAAAGTCACCTTCGGTAGCGATTCAATGGTTTGACGCTAACCGCAATCGTATTGGTTACAACTATGTTGGCGGGTTCAAAGGGTCTCGGAAATGGAAGCTTGAAGAGCGGATTTTTCAAGTTCCACCGGAGACACGAGAGGCCATTGTTTCGATCGGTATGTTCGGAGCCGAGGGAACAGCTTGGTTTGACGGAATCATTTTTGAGCCGCAATAACGTTGCGCGAACACCGAGATCCTTTGGGATGAACGCCTAAGTAAAGCAACCGCATGTCAGACGAGACTACCTACGATACGATCATCATCGGAGCCGGCATGAGCGGCTTGGCCGCCGGTATTCGTTTGGCGATGTACGACCAACGCGTGTGTATCTTGGAAAAACATTGGACGATCGGTGGCCTGAATTCGTTCTACCGGCTCAATGGTCGGGATTACGATGTAGGTTTGCATGCAATGACCAACTACACCGAGAAAGGTGCCAAGCGAGGTCCGTTGGCGCGGTTGCTCAAGCAGTTGCGATTCCGCTGGGATGATTTTCAGTTAGCCCAGCAAAGGGGATCAAGCATTGCCTTCCCCGGTGTAGAACTAGAGTTTAACAACGACATCCGATTGCTGCAGAGCCAAATCGAAGAGAAGTTCCCGCATCAACGCGATGCATTTCAAAAGTTGCTAGAGCGATTAGCTGACTACGATGACTTGCAACAAGAACACTTTGATTGTTCAACACGCAAGGTTTTGGAAGAGATCTTTACCGATCCTTTGCTCATCGAGATGCTGCTCTGCCCGTTGATGTGGTACGGCAATGCGAAGGAGCATGACATGGACTGGGGACAGTTCTGCATCATGTTCCGTAGTATTTTTCTTGAGGGATTCGCAAGGCCATTCAAAGGTGTGCGATTGATCTTGAAGAACTTAGTGCGCCGGTTCCGAGAACTAGGTGGTGAATTAAAACTGCGCAGTGGGGTAGCAAAACTGCATGTAGACGGTCAGCATGTCGCCAGTGTGGAGTTAGAAAATGGACAAGTTCTCACTGCGAAACGGATACTATCAAGCGCTGGGGCGATTGAAACACTTCGTCTATGTGACCATCTCACGGTAGAGCAAGCCAGCACGGCGGGTCAGATGTCCTTTATCGAATCGATATCGGTACTGGATTGTCAGCCGGCAAAGCTGGGTTTCGACAAGACGATAGTGTTTTTTAATGACAGTGAACGATTCCACTGGGAACGTTGTCGCGATTCGCTCTGCGACGTGCGCACCGGAGTAATCTGTTCACCAAACAACTATGAGTATTCGGCGGAACAAGGAAATCTCGATGCGGGATTCATTCGATTGACGACCATCGCAGATCCAGAGCGTTGGTCGACACTCGATGAAGTAGAATATCAAAAACAAAAGTACCGCTGGTATGATGCGTCCGTCGCTTCGAGTGTTCGGTTCATTCCCGATTTTAGGCGGCGCGTCATCGAGACCGATGTGTTTACCCCAAAGACAATCCGCCGGTTTACTTCGCACGACAACGGAGCGGTGTATGGAGCTCCAGAGAAGAAGCTCGACGGAACCACCCACTTGAACAATCTCTTTTTGTGCGGAACGGACCAAGGATTCGTAGGAATCGTCGGCGCGATTGTCAGCGGAATCTCCATGGCGAACCGCCATTGCTTGTCGCAGTCTTAGCCCATTCCATTTGAGGCCGTGCACAAGTCTCTGTCAGCACCGCTCCGATTTCGATGGATTGAATGCAAGGATTGGTGTGCAGTCAATCAGTGCATTTGTGCATAAAGAATAAAGTTAACGCCGATGCGAAACGCGTCTTCGCGAACATATCCTCGGCATTGTAAGGAATGTTTGCTCTCCATCGCACAGCTCAAATCGTTTGGAGAATACAACATCAATACTCGATCTTCCAAAACGAAAGCTTCGATTTCTGCAGGCCCCTCGCGACGGGCTTTGCCCAAGTCATTCTCGCCAGCCGCTGGATCGATCAGAACCACAGAACGCAGGTCATACCCTCCAGGTCCGTCCTTGAGAAACAGAGGGTGATCGGAAGGCAAAACCTGCCACTGTGCCTCTGGCATCACTGCCGAAAACTCTTCTTTGATCGATTTCGAAAACTCTTCAGAACCGCAAATCGCATCTCCGATCACCATCCCCCCATTTTCGAAATGCAATCTCAAGCCAGTTCGCTCTTCCTCCGAAAATCGAAATTTCGTCCGCCCATGAATATAAACCAACGGATACTTTTCCAACTCAGGACTCGCTGCCGTCAGCTTCGGTGTCTTCGGATCGACCAACGACTTGGTTTCTCTGCGATACATCTCGACCAAATTCATCAAAGCCTTGGGGGTCTCATCCCCGCCGCCGCTGTGCATTAGCTTCGGCAGTGACAACGTGCCTCGTTCTAAGACTTGGCGGTTCACGTCGGTCTGTAAGATTTCCACTGCATCCAATTTGTCCTTCAACTCGCGACCGGTCGCGTATGCAACCACGTTGAGTCCAATCTTTACGCAGTTGTCCAACTCCGTGGTGATCTTCTTTGATGCCTTGAGCTTGGTTCCATAAGGTCTCGCTAGCTCCCATCGACAGCTCAAGGGGATCGGACTGAAAACCACACTTGTTTTGCAACATGCGTCGATCCCGTACAACCAGAAGTCATCTGGTAATGCGGTTGGGTCGAGTTTTGCTTCGGCACTCCAAATGGGATGGTTCGGACTTAGTTTTTGAAAGGGTTTATCAAAAATCAATTCCATTTCCCTACGGAATGACACATCAAAGGCATCTCCTTTGCATCCGTTTCCGTTGCAAGCTTCCGCGAAAATAAATCCACCTTGGTCTACATACTCTTTGAGCATCTGTCTCTGCTGAGGGCCAAGCGAGAACTCTTCGCTACCACTGATGAACAGCACTGGAGTTTCGAGCAAATCCGGCAACCGAGCACGATCAAGTCTCAACGTCTGCCATGCTAGATCGCGTTTCCAAGCTTGTTCAATATGGCCGGTCAAATGCTGAACGCTACGGCGATGGCGATTCCAATCGCGATTCTCCGGGTTTGGGGTATGTTGCAACTGGCCGATAACCACCTGCCGCTTACCTTTGCTCAAAAACAAAAGAGCCATTGCCCGTGCCGCTGCAGGTTGAAGTGCTGTCGTGCCCTGCACTACTTCATTAAGCCGGGAGTTCTTCGGCCCGACAATCGCTTCACACCCCTCACGATACCAATCGTGCTCCCCGATAAATCGTTGACCGGTCAATCGACCTACTCGTTCCAAGGCATACATGTAGTACAGAAACCAATCCGCGTATCCTGGATTTCGCACGACAGAAAAATTCCTAGCGAGCCAATCCAACGAGACAAAGGGATCGTAGTCGTTCGGTTGTCCCGCACCGCAGCAGACAATAGTATCACCGTCAATCCGCGCGTCCTGCGTGGCCAGCGCATCGTCGAGGATCAACATCGATGCAATGCCGGCACACGTCATACTTCCACGAGGCTGTGGCTCTAATCGATACCCCCAAGTCCCCGAGCGACTCATCTTCGCTAACCAATACGACCGCCCTCGGCCAATGACCTCTTGTGGGATCTCGACTCCGATCCGACTCGCTTCCCAAAGTGCCAATACAGCGAATTGCGAATTAGATTCGTCGGATAGTCCCCGTTCCTGCTTGTATCCCCAACCTCCATCTTCACGCTGCTGAGCTTTGATTAGCCAAGCGACATTGCGTTCAATCAAAGGACGGTCTCGCCCGGGCTCTGCCGCGCACAACGCCATGGTCTGCAAACTAGCTTCGTATACTTGCGTGGGCGTCTCACCTCGGATGTACTCCAACGCCCGAGCGACTTCGGGATCCGCCGGCTTGCGTCCGGCACTTAACAACGCTAGTACCACTAAACTGGTCAGCCCTGTGTTGTAGTCACCGTGGCCTTGCCAAGCTCCAATCGGTCCGTCCTTCGGTTGCCGATTCTGGTTCAGTCGAAAGTACTGTACCAAGCTATCGATGGCTTGCTGCACATCCGCCGGCGAAATCGAACCTTGCGCAGCAGCATTCGCGGCACTTGCCACGCAAGTAACTCCCATCACCCAGACCATCAAAACCCAGCGAAGTCCTGAACCGATTGTTGCATTCATTGCGAACCGTCTTTCCTCACTTCGCTCGGGCGATTGAAAGTCACTTACAGCAATAGCCACCTCTCGAGACTGGCCTACTTCTGGATGAACTTATGAATTGATTGGCCTTTGCCTGAATCGATCATGAAGTAAACCTCTCCCTCGGCATCTTCACCAAAAGCCACTACAGGAAGCCCACCTGCGACGACTTCTTCATTGCGTGTAGCTTCTTTTGCCGTACCGTCAGCGTTCAACCCCTCTTCGACACTCAGAGCCCAAACACCTCCCGATACGTAATCCGCATACAAGTACTTGCCTTGCAAGCTCGGGAGCCGATCGGAACGGTAGACGCGTCCTCCGGTGATCGACTTGCCTACACTGTGATCATAAGCCCAAACGGGGTCGATGGCGTTGGCTGCATCAGGGCCAGGAACTCGGTTACCAAACGCATACGCACCTTCGCGAACACTCCAACCATAGTTCCCACCCTTCTTCACAACGTTGACTTCTTCCCAAAGGTCTTGGCCAACATCAGCACACCACAGCAGACCGGTCTTGCGATCAAATGCTATCCGCCATGGATTGCGGAATCCGTAAGCGAAGATTTCTGGGCGCACTTCCGAATTCCCAACAAACGGATTGTCTGCGGGAATCTGATAAGGTGCCGAATCGGACTTCTTGTCCACGTCGATACGCAAGATCGAGCCGAGCAGTTGAGAACGCTTTTGCCCGTTGGCCTTTGGATCGTTCCGAGCACCACCATCTCCGAAAGCAATGTACAAGTAACCATCGTTTCCGAATTCGATTGCTCCGCCGTTGTGGTTTTGGAATGGCTGAGGAACAACCATCAAAACCTCTTCCGACTCTGGGTCGGCAGCAAGCTTGTTATCGGCGCGAACGCGAAAACGAGAAATCACCGACTCATGGGTCTTAGGCTTGGTGTAACAAACGAAAAACTGACCGTTTTCAACGAACTTTGGATGCATCGCCAACCCGAGCAATCCTTGCTCGTTCCCACCCGGCGCATTCCATTTGCTCACGCGTTCCGTGATATCAAGAAACACTTTCGCCAACTCCACATTCGGATCGTTCTCGAAAGTGTACACAATTCCGCTTTGATCCAGCGTGTAAAGCCGTTTCGAATCGCCGCGCGCATAGGTCAACTCCAACGTGCGACGTGGCGTGTTGACCGTTCCGTCTTCATCGACCGGTTCCCAACCTTCCCATTTGAGTTTTGGGAAAGCCAACGTTGGTACAAGATCAAGTTTTCCATCGACCGGAGGAGTGATGGAGCCATCATCGGCGAGTTCTCGAATCTTGATGTTTCGGAAAGCGACCTTATTGCCGTGATCCTGCAGACAGATATATCCCTCCCCTGCGCTTCCGAAACCTGGAAACTGAGCAAATTTGCTCTTCTTTACCAGTTCGTTCCATCGGTCATCGCCGAGTCGGAACTGGTAATAGACCACCCCGTTCATCGAAACCTCACAGCCGCGAGGGGAGATTCGCAAGAAGAGTTGGTTCCATTCTCCCGGTGGACGCGTTGCGTCAGGTATCTCGGTCTCACCCGCCCATCGCATCGGGTATGGCTGAAACATCTGATACAACCAGCCAGCCTTTTGAGGATCATGCCCATCGACGTTGTCCTGAATCTGTACCTCTGGTCCACTTTGCCATGGAGCAGGATTATCTTCGGTGACATGGAACATCAACCCACTATTACCACCTTTGGAGATGTTGTAATCGAGGGACAACTCGAAGTACTTGTACTTTTTCTCGGTGATGATATCGCCAGCATTGTCCCCATCGCGGACGATCGCTCCATCGACAATCTTCCAACCGTTAGAAAGCTTATCGTTTTTGTAGTTGCGCCATCCTTGTGACGTCTTTCCGTCAAACAAGAGCTTCCATCCTGCAACGGTTTCTGCACGAGTCAACTGGTTTGCTGGATGCTCAGCGAAGACAGTGCTATTCGTCACCGCTACGGTGCATAGGCTGGTCGTTAGAACCAAAGCCCCAAAAGCTTTTTTAGCTCGCTGAAGAAGAGAGGGAAGCGTCAGTGTTAAAGAAATGGAAGTCGAATGCTCAAACATAAAAAAGGCTCTTGCGGAAAGGATGGTTAAAATGAATTACAGTTCGGTTTCTTGTAAACGCTTCAAACTCGCTTCGAGCGCCTCGCGACGACTCGGTTCGCAGACAGTCAGAAGTTGTTCAGTATAGTAACGTGCGGAATCGATCAATTGATTTTCTTCAGCGATCGCGATCGCCAACTCCAACGCCCTAGTTCGGATCATCGAGTCCGGAGGCGGTGAGCGATACATGGCTGCTTTGCGGAACGCCGAAAGGGCTTCTAAGGGGCGTTCGAGGCTTTGCAAACACATACCGAGTTGTAGCGACGCGCGAGCTCGAAATTCGGGAACTTGTGCAGCCTCTTGCAACATCGCAACGGCTTCGTCATGTCGATTGAGTTGACGCAACGCTACCGCCCAAGGAATCAAGAGATCTTTTTGCTCTGGATGCCTTGCGAATCGGTCTGCGCAAACACTCACTCGGCGGTTCGCAAGATCGATCTCGGCTTGCTCCACCCCGTATCGGTTCTCATCGTTGGGTCGCTGTGCTTGACGCCTGCGAGCTTCCTCTAAGGCCATCAATGCGAGGTGCACGAGCAAGTCTTCGTGCAGCATCAAGATCGATTCGTTTTCCGAACAATGATTTACCCCAGCTTCTAAAACCCGTTTGGCATCCGGCCATCGCTCTTGTTCGATATAGGTTCGACCAAGTTCAACGTAGGGAGCGGGATTTGCAGGCGCATGCCGTATGGCTTGCTCTAACTCCTGAAACCTCTGCAATGGAATCGCTAACGGCTTAGAAGCCGTCGCAGGGATCGACAAATTGCGGACGAACAGATTGTCCGTATCGGCGTACTTCGCAAGCAACTTCGAGCCAATGGCCGCTGGCGTCGGTTCAGGAGTCGTACTCGCCTCCCGAGTATTCTGCTTGGTTGGGTTCTCTCTGTCACTCATAAGCTACCGGTTCGAGACCGGGTTATCCATGAACTGCCGAATTACTCTTCCATTGACTCGGAATACGCCACTTGGCAAGCTGGCTTAATGATGAGTATACCCGGCCTGAAGGGTAGGCCAAACGGCGAAAAGGTTAAAACCAGTCGCAACCGCTTCGCCTTAACTCCCCGCTAAACCGCTAGGCAAGTCCTCAGCACTGTCCTCAGAATCCTCTTCCTCAAGATTTTTGTAATTGATCGGGGAAATCGCTCGTTTAATGGTCTTTACCATCACCTTCACGGGAGGTTCCAGCCCCGTAAATAGCTTGTACTGATAAGCCGCTTGCCGAACAAACATGCTCAATCCCGTAATAACCGGACATCCGGCTGCCCGAGCATTTCGGATCAGCAACGTTTGCTCGGGATTGTAAATCGTGTCGAAAACCAAAGTCCTAGGATCAAGCTTGTCTCCACGAAATGGGGTTTCGTCCATTTCTGGGAACATCCCGATCGGCGTTCCATTGACCAAGATATTAGGCTGAACACTGTGTCGCTCATCCCATGGTACCGCGCGACCTCCGAACTCACGAGCGAGCTGAGAGGCGGACTCGAAATTCCGGCTAGTGATCGCGACTCGAACGCGACGCTGGGCTAACCCCCAACCGACAGCACGCGCTACACCACCAGCCCCTAAGAGCAACGCCGATTTACCCTCAAACGGATTCGGCTCCTCGTGGATCTTATTCAATCCTTCATTCAAACAGTCCATCGCTGCGCGGTAGTCTGTGTTGTATCCGATCCTGTCTTCGCCGTTGAATACGATCGTATTGCAAGCTCCGATCCCTTGCGCTGCCGACTCCGCTTGTGTGAGCAACTGCAATACCGATTGCTTGTGAGGAATCGTGACACTCAAGCCACCAATTTCCTCTTGCTGACACCACTTGAGAAATGGCGCAATGTCGTTAGCCGCGACACGAAACGGAAGATACCGAAAATCGAGATTGTTCGATTCGAAGGCCGCGTTGTGAATCATCGGACTGTACGAATGCGCAACCGGATCCGCTACAACGCCAAACAATTTCGTTTTCCGCGTAATCGTTTCGACTCGAAACAAATGCTTCATGTCATGGTACGAAAGTTGGCCCGGAGCAACACGCCGGTCGGGATTAAAAACACAGTACGTAAAAGGTGCTCCATAACGAGGACCGAGTATTCGAGTCAACGACCCGTAATCCCCCATGGCTATACCAATCGTTGGCACTTTGGCATTCTTCATCATCTCCAGAACACGCGCCGCATCGGCAAATGAATTCGCTTGAACCGCAATCTTCACTATGTCAGCATCGAGCTTACTGAGCCGCTGATGAATCGACTCGAGAT
This sequence comes from Pirellula sp., assembly GCA_044344575.1. Classification (GTDB taxonomy): domain Bacteria; phylum Planctomycetota; class Planctomycetia; order Pirellulales; family Pirellulaceae; genus JBKCUI01. Next base: position 11,488 of record JBIJCS010000078.1, read on the forward strand.
CATCGGGCGTTCCTTCAAAATTATGCAAACTGACGATACGCTTGGTCTTCCCATAGCGCGGAATCTTCACCGCGGTGTCCTCTTCTAAGTCCACATACTCGACTCCGAGCGCAATCGTCTGTCGCAAAAGCATCAACCGGTCTTCTTCGGATCGCTCCCAACGCCCTCCGTCTTCCTTCCGTCTACATGTAACAACCACCGGAGTAGGGCGATTCTTCAGTAATCGAGTCAAATCGATCGACCGCGCGATGTAATCGAGCCTCAATTCGACAAGCTTGCCCCCCTCGGCTGCAACGTCCTGATGTTCTTGAATGGTGTGCTTATGACGCGTTCGAGCAATAGTGACACAGAGCATGCTTCTTTGGGGACGTTGTTGTCGAGTAAAAGGTCGAGTGATTTGTAATTGTAAAAGTTCTTATTAGCGTACACCGTAGGAACTTACTCGCGAGGTGAACGTCGATTGGGCATCCTAGTTCAGCTAGATGGACTTCGGATTCCTATTACCAACTCCAGCACTTGCCGAAATGGCTCCAGCACTTGCCGGAACAGATGCCGGTGGAGACGACCACTTGAGGAATCGTGCCAACAGCGTCGGACCAGGTTCGGTCAAGAAACTCTCCGGATGAAACTGCCACCCCTCCACCGGAAACTCCTTGTGACGCACTCCCATAATAATTCGATTTCCATGCGAGTCCTGCACCCAAGAAGAAACCTCAAGGCAGGATGGCAAGCTTTCAGGCAAAATCACTAAGGAATGGTAACGAGTCGCGACAAACGGATTCGGCAAATCAGCAAACATCCCCCGATTATCGTGGTGGATTCGATCGGTCTTGCCGTGCATCAATTCCGGAGCACGGACAATCTTGCCGCCAAAAGCCTGACCAATCGATTGATGCCCAAGGCAAACGCCCAATATCGGAAACTCTCGATGCAACTGCTCGATCAACGGTACGCAAATCCCAGCTTCGTTCGGCGTACAGGGACCCGGCGATAAAAGGATGCGTTCAGGCCGCATCTGCCGCACTTGCTCGACCGTTAACTCGTCGTTGCGTACGGTTCGCAAATCCAAGTCCGGATCGATCTCCCCCAACCGCTGCACAAGGTTGTAAGTAAATGAGTCGTAATTATCGATCAATAAGATCATTGATCTGGTTTTTCGAGGAGGAATGGAATAAGCTCTCGCGACCCAAAATTTGGGGCCGCAACCGATGCGACGAGCCAATAAGTTAACCGCAATCGTGGAAAAAAGGTACTGAAAACCACCCTGGAACTCGATC
>JBIJCS010000503.1:0-3655 GCA_044344575.1 Pirellula sp.
CAAGCACGGTCGATGTCTGTGTTTGCAAGCCCGACTCCGCGGCATCCGTCGATGAGAACGGTTGTTGCAAAGCCTTCGCGTATGGCATCAAGTGCGGAGTAAAGAACGCAGTAATCGGTTGCTAGTCCCATGATGGTGACTTCTGCGATGGCGTGTTTACGAAGTAATTCCGTCAACCCGGTTCCACGGCGGTGTCCATTGTCAAAAAAACCGCTGTAGCTATCGATGGATGGCTCGGTTCCTTTCATGACACGGTCATGAATCATTGAAAGATTGAGTCCGGGGGCAAGTTCTGCACCAAAGGTATCTTGTACGCAGTGGTCGGGCCAAGCGGTTTGAGGCAAGCCATGCAAGTCGAATTGGCTATAGAGTTCGATGCCTTGATGTTGGCTTGCGAAACTTTGGTGGTTCGCAGGGTGCCAATCCTGTGTGGCAATTACCAAGGGGAATTGGGGCATCAAGCGATTCGCAATCGGAATCACGTCGCTGCCGTTTGGTACGGCCAATGCACCACCTTCCATAAAGTCATTTTGTAGATCGATCAGTAGCAATGCCGTCTTTTTCATGCGAATTAAACCTCGAAGGGTGTTCCTGTGTTGACCAAGCGTTTGTATGCGAGGCGGTCGAAGGAGTACAGTTGAGCAGGGCGTTGTCGACCGTTCTGCTCCCACGCTTGTAAGGGCTTGAGGATTCCGTAACTCAATAGTTTCTTGCGGAAATTCCGTTTATCGAGGGGCTCTCCGAGAATGACTTCATATACGTTCTGTAGTTTAGTCAATGTGAATGCTTTCGGGAGCAGTTCAAAACTGATGGGTTGATAGGTAATCTTTGCTCGCAATCTCGCGAGTGCAAGTCGAAGAATTTCGTTGTGATCGAAGGCGAGCTTTAGAGTGTTTTCGATATCGAACCACCCTGCTTGTTTTTCTGGCGCTGAGGTGTTTTCGGCCATGGGGAATTCCGCGGAGTTTACCAGGGCGTAGTATGTCACTGAGATCGTTCGTTCCCGTGGATCTCGATCTGTTGAGCCGAAGGTATAGAGTTGTTCAATATAGATGTTTTTGCACCCGGTTTTGCGAAGTAGCACACGCTTAGCGCATTCGTCGAGGTCTTCCTCCGCTTGTACAAAGCCACCGGGTAAACTCCATTGATTGATGAAGGGAGGAGTATCTCGCCGCACGAAAAGAACTTTCAATCGATCGAGAGCCAATCCAAACACGACGCAGTCGACGGTAAGGGCAGGGCGTGGAAATTCATAGCAATATGGAAATTGCTGCTGAACGGTTGCACTGGTCCGGTGTTTCATTCGTTTCCACTCCGCCCACTTTTGATTTGCTCGGAACGGATCAGAGAAGCCTTTCGTTCGTGGAGGCCTACTTCCAGTCCTACGGGATAGGTCTGCGGATTATCGAATCGCAAGATCCCATTTGCGAACGATTTCAATTGGGATGCGGTTCGGTCTCGGATCTGATGGATGGTTGGTGAGCGGTAGGCTAGGTTACCAGCCTCAAGGATTGGAACCAGCAAATCCTCCGAAGTTATTTTTTCGGTTTTGGTTTTGTTATCAAAGGTCTGTCGCTTGCCAAAGTCGCCAAAGTCGACCATGGTGGTTAGGTCTTTTCGAGGGAGAGATTCATCATAAATCATGTCTGCGATCGCTTTTCCGTTTCCGCTAAAGAACCTTCGGACTTGCTGGACACCTGGATTGGATGTTTTGATCATTTGCTCGGACAGTTTGATGCGAGGCTGCCAGATACCATGAGAATCTTTGATTGCACCTAGCTTGTAGACGCCCCCTAAGGCTGCTTGGTCATAGGCCGTGGCAAGTTTGGTACCGACTCCCCAAAGACCGATACAAGCACCTTGATTCTTTAAGCTTTCAATCAATCGTTCATCTAGATCGTTGCTGGCGACGATGACGGCTTTCGAAAATCCAGCGTTGTCCAACATGCGTCTAGCTTCGATACTCAGTGCGGTGAGGTCTCCTGAATCGAGTCGAATGCCAACCATTTGGTACCCGCGTTGTGCTAATTGTTTTCCGACTTGTATTGCATTTCTTACCCCTTCCAGTGTGTCGTAGGTGTCCACTAAAAAGACACAGTTGTTGGGTAATACTTGCGCGTAAGCTTCAAATGCCTCGGGCTCAGAGTCAAAAGACATGACCCAACTGTGGGCGTGGGTTCCGCGAACGGGGATCCCAAAGCGTTTTCCGGCCAAAACATTGCTGGTCGCAGCGCACCCGCCGATATATGCGGCTCGACTGGCGGACATCGCTCCGTCAGGGCCTTGTGCTCGCCGAAGTCCGAACTCAAGCACGGGGTCATTTCCGGCTACTCGCACGACGCGAGAAGCCTTCGTAGCGATGAGAGTTTGGAAGTTCAATAAATTGAGAAGGGTTGTTTCAAGCAGTTGGCATTCCAGGATATTGCCAGTTACCCGCAAAAGGGGTTCGTGGGGGAATACGACGGTTCCTTCCGGTATACCTGCGACGTCGACTGTTAAATGCAACTTGCTGAGATACTGCAAAAAATCGGAGTCGAAGATCGGTTTACCGTCGTTTCCCGAAATCGTTGCGAGGTAGGCAATGTCTTCGGCGTCGAAGTGAAAGTCCTGGAGGAATTCGATTGCGGATTGAAGGCCTGCGCATATGGCATAGCCTCCGGCGAAGGGATTGCGTCGATAGAACAAGTGGAACACGGATTCTTGTTCCGCCCTGCCACTTTTCCAGTAACCATAAGCCATCGTCAATTGATACAAATCGGTCAACATGGCCATCGATTGCATCTTGAGTTCCTTGTGACTGTTGGTTCGAGTAGGACTTTCACCCTACGAATCGCCTTGGCTAGCTTGAAGGTATTCAGTCGATCAACTAACCTCACTTAGTGTAAAAATAACACCTAGTAGACGCAGAAGCAAGAGATCGATTTGAGAAACTTCTTTTGCGTGAAAGCAAAGTCGTGATCGTCTTGCATTTTGAGTCAATGCGAGCGATCGGCCAGCGGTGGCTAGCCAGTGGCGCACGGCAAGCGGTGGTGGGATTCTATCGTTTAAATCTCACAAGGTATTCTTGTCCGTCCAAACAGTACCGGGCTTTATGCCAATCGACGACTAAGTCTGACTGTGAGTTTGTTCCTTGCATTTCACGGATTAAGCTTCCGCGTCGCCACGCTGATGAACCGCTCGGTGGGCTGCGTCGTGCGCGATTCAGTTCGCGTTCCGATATAACCGGTGCATTCTGTAGGGTTGCCTCTAATTGATGGTAATACCCTTGGGGAGAAAGTTCGTGGTATCGAAGGTCAATTTTTTTTCGGATGTCTCGTGATACTCGGTTCTCGTTTTGGGGCTTCGTCGGTTCTAGCTTACTCGTTTGGGTGGATGAATTTTTTTGCGGCGGAGTGTGTGATTCAGGCGGGGGTTGGGGTGAAAATTGCTGTAGCAGCCAAAGTTTGCTGACCCAATCGAGGCGCCCGACAAGCATCATGGGTAGTTCGCTATGCGATCCCTCTTGCAGGTTGCTGGGTGAGAGTACGAGTTGGTTGAGTGTTGTTTGCCATTGTTCGATGATTTCCCAAGCTTCTCTCGGGACATCGGATTGTTGTTCAAGCCAGCGTTTAAGAGCTCGAAGGTAATGTCGGGAGACTTCTTTGGCTTTGTATTC
>JBIJCS010000504.1:0-3652 GCA_044344575.1 Pirellula sp.
CGACGAGGTGGAGGGTGCGAGGAAGACTTCCACCGTCTGGCGAGCGGTGGCTACGGGAGGAGGTGGAGGTTGCGAGGAAGGCTACCACCGTCTGGCGAGCGGTGGCTACGGGTGGAGGTGGCTACGGGAGGGCGGTGACCACGACATTTTGCCCAACCCCACGAACTAGGGAATTGTCAAAAAGATTCCTGAAAGAAATCTGTCAGTATTGTTGAATTGCCCGTTACCATCGGATACAACCACATCGGATTTCGCTTTTGGCAGTAAAGTTACTCTGCGAGCCGTTGGTGAAAAACCATCCAAACTTACGAAAGTTGACTGGTTTTTGCCGCGAGTTTGTGGAGAGAACTTACTAATCACCCCGGCCGAAGTGATCCGAACGATTTAACTTCGTAATGCATATGCGTGCTTGTGCCATCTCTGTTGGGGATGCACTGTCATCTTGTGCGTTTGCGCGTTGATCGTTCGTTGATTCGCTTGATCTTAGAGCTAGGGGCAGAGTGATCACGTGTCGATGCAATCGCTAGGGTGATCCATATCTTCTTGTAGTTCTGAGTTCGCCATTTTTCTGCCGGATTCTCAATAGGGTCCGACTTGGTTTCACGCCGCGTCCCCCTCCTCCTACCCACCGCGAGTCTACTTTCTCGATGAGCTAATCTCTCTCCGTCTTTTACACGCTCGCCCCGTTTCCCGCATGTCCTTTTTCTGGCCGAGCCAGGCCTGCAGTGGTGCTTCGTCTTCTTAGACGCAGCTCCGCCACGGAAGTTCCTTTTGCTAATCGCTAATATTTTCCCTTCGTTTTTCAATTGTTTGGAAGGTTTTCGATACCATGACCATGATCAAGTCGCTCTTGTCGTATTTCAGTCGGCTCAAAACGGTTCTCTTCGGGCGCAAGGAGCGTCGCAACGAGGCAGCCAAGCGGATGGCGTTCGAACGTAAGCGAAACGGATTTCGTAAATTTTTGCGCAATGGCCTGCGTGTGGAAGGCCTGGAGCAACGTGCTTTGATGGCCGTTGACGTCAATGCCATCGGCACACCGATGTTGATCAATATGACGGAAGATGGAGACACTGCGGAGGTTTCGCGTCATCTAGCAGTTGCTCCCTACCCTGCTTCCTTGGTGGTGACCACCAACACGCCGGATCCAGATCCATCGGAGCCTGATGACACGCTTACCTTTGTTCGTACGGCTGGGACATCGAATGCTAATCCAGCTCTCGGGGGTATTCAGGTTGTTGGTGCGGCGGGTGCTCAAACGTTGACGATTGCCGAAGGGGATATGTCGTTGAGCAACACGCGCGGGTCGAGTCGTGGGCTGGATAACTTCACCGTTACCGGAGTCGAGACAATCAATTTGGAGCAAGCCATCAGCGTCGTTACTGGGGGGACTTTGTCCGGTGATGCCGCCACGGTGAATGTGGCAACTCCGGGTTTGGCTTCCCAAGCGGAAGCATTGGTGGGCACCAGCGGGACGATCAATGCTGCGGCAGGAGCATACTCGGATGGCGAAGTGACGGTTACGAAGGAAGGTTTGACGGTTGGGGTTGCGGACGAAGTGAGCGGGTTCTGGCTTGCGCTAGGCACTGGCATCAACGGCATTACGCTCACCGGTGCTGGTGATATGGATGTTACCGGTAACGCGGGGAACAACACGATCGTCGGCAATGCAGGAGCAAATAGCCTGACCGGCGGCGAAGGCGATGACACGCTTACTGGAGCGGGCGGTAGCGATTCGATCAGTGGCGGCCTTGGCGTTGACACTGCAATTTTCTCGGGCAATTACGACGATTATGACGTAACGATCAACGGCACAACCGTCACGGTTTTGCACATGACCTCGGGGGATTCCGATACCCTTACTGGTGTCGAGCGACTCGAGTTCCAAGGAGACAACCAGACGGTATTGGTCGTCGGGAGTGACTTGGCATATACCACCATTTCTTCAGCAGTTGCCGCAGCCGATGCGGGCGATGTGATCTTGATCGCTGCTGGAACGTATGAAGAAAACTTGGTGATCGACAAGGAAGTTCACTTGATCGGTTCGGGCAATGGATCAGACCCATCAAGTGCCACGATCATAGATCCAGCGGCTGGGAATGGGATCACTTTTGGAGTTAATTCTGATGGGGCCTCGATTGAGTCGATTCGCGTAACCGGTGCGGTCAACGGTATTCAGATCTCGGCACCTGAGGGATCGAACGCAACCGGTAATTTGACGTTCCGAAATATTGCTTCTTCTGGAAATACCGCGTTTGGGTTGAACTTTGCCAACGCTCTGTCCGCGACCACCGGGATGGTGACGATTGAGGACTCCGAGTTTTCGAACAACGGTGGCACAGGAGTTTGGATTCCAGAGACTGGGAATTTTGCAGGGGTGTCGATCTCCGGTAGCACATTTTCGACGAATGGTTCCCAAGGCTTTGGGGTAATGGGAGCAACTGTCGGAAGTGTCTCGATTACCACCAGTTCTTTTGAAAATAATGGTACGGACGCAATAGCGGGTCATGGTGATTTGATCCTGTTTTCATTTAGCGGCAACGCTACGCTATCTGACTTAACGATCACTGGGGATGGGACTGGTGGGAACGGTTTGCAAATCACTGGCCCAACGAGTCCAACGACTGGTGCCGAACCGGGGACTCGCAAAGCCGTGAATCCGATTGGTACCGTCGATTTGTCCAGCATTGATATCTCCGGTAGTTACGGCAGAGATGTGTTCATTATCGCTCGGTACACGAATTTAACCGGACTATCTGTCACAGGGTTGGACATCACCGCGTCTCACGGTGGAGCGGCGGACTCGGGTTGGGCTCAAATTGCGATCGACAACGTCGGCGGCGATGTTGATTTGGCTACGTACGGATTGGCTGATGCAGGCTTGAAGTCCCGGGTCTCTACGAGCAATGGGGTTGTTTATCCTGATTCGACAAGTTACACCGAAGGGGCGGATTTAACGGGTGGTTCTGGCTCCGACATTTTGATCGGCTACATTCTAGATGACACGTTGGTTGGCAATGACTCTCCAGATTACTTGAATGGGGCGTTGGGCAACGATTCGCTTGAGGGTGGCGCAGGTGACGACATTCTCGATGGTAGTGTGGGCACGGACACAGCCGTGTTCTCTGGAGCCTTGTCTGCGTACACTTTCAGTTTCAGCGGAGCGAATTTGGTCGTTACTGGTCCAGATGGAACGGACAGTCTAACGAATATTGAAAAATTGCAATTCACCGACAAAACCGTGTGGGTCGTCGGTTCGCCAGTTGGAAGCAACCTGACCACGATTACTGCAGCGGTTGCTGCGGCTTCGAATGGCGAAGCGATTTTGGTGACTCCGGGTACCTACACCGAGAATGTGACCGTTAACAAGGCGTTGACGATTCTTGGGCCATTCGCAAGCGTAGCTGGTACAAACGGTTCGCGTTCTGTTGCAGCGGGCACAGGTGAAGCCAACATTGTTGGCCTGATGAAGGTATCTTCGACTGGTAGTGTAACTGTTTCCGGATTGCGATTTGTTTACAACGCGAGTTCCGGGGTGGGAGGCGCAAGCAACCCATCGCTGCAACGTCTAAGCGCAAGTTCGGGCGGTTCGCACACCTATTCGAACAATATTTTCTACAGCAACCAAGCTGGTGGACCGAATGCGGTAGGATCG
>JBIJCS010000541.1:0-3331 GCA_044344575.1 Pirellula sp.
TTTTAGAATTCGAGCGAGCCGACTGGAGGAGGGACTGAGGACCAGCAACTGTTATTTGCTCGTACAGTGTCCGCTCGTACAGTGTTAGCTCGTACAGTGTTAGCTCGTAGATCGGATGAACTTAGATTGTAGCGTACCTTTTAGAGAAGGGGTGTCGAAGGTATGGTTCGGGTAGGTAATTCAGCGCGATGATATCAGGGGCAAGTGAGCGAGCGACACAGTTTGATCCGGCGATGCGGGCTAGGATATCCCAGGGGGAAGTTCCATCGATACGTGTCAGGGGCTTGAACCATACCTTTGGCGTTGGAGAGTTGCGCAAGCAGGTGTTGTTTGGTAACGATTTGACCGTTTATCCGGGTGAGATTTTGATCATGACCGGTCCGAGTGGATCGGGAAAAACCACATTGTTGACGTTGTTGGGGGGGCTTCGTAGTGTCCAGGAGGGGGAACTAGAGGTTTTGGGTGAGCGATTATCGGGTGCGAGTGCCAAGGGGATGGAAAGGTTTCGCAGGCAGGTGGGTTTTATATTTCAATCGCACAACTTGTTTGAGTCGTTAACAGCGTTGCAGAATGTGCGTATGGCATTGGAGCTTTGCCATCCCGATGCAAATGGAAGGGAGCACAATGAGCGTGCTGAAGCGATGTTGAAGGCGGTTGGGTTAGAGAATCGCATGCATCATCGTCCCAAGCAATTGTCTGGGGGCCAAAAACAAAGAGTGGCGATCGCAAGAGGTCTAGCGCACGATCCTCGGCTGGTGTTAGCAGACGAGCCGACAGCGGCTTTAGACGAGCAGAGTGGCAGAACGGTCGTCGAGTTGTTTCAGAGCTTGGCGAAGGAGCGAGGTACAACGATTGTCTTGGTAACGCATGATAATCGCATCCTTGATGCAGCGGATAGAATCGTCACCTTGGTCGATGGTTCGATACGGAGTGACGCTTTGATGAAAGAAGCAGCAGTAATCACGCAGATGTTAGCCCGCTGTCCTGTTTTTGAACGCGTGACGCCAAGAACTTTAGCGAGGGTTGCGGATGAGTTTCAGATTGAAAGTTACGAAGTTGGCAGGGAAGTGATTCGGGAGGGGGAAGTGGGCGATCGTTTTTATTTGATTCGCCAGGGTGGGGTGATCATCGAGAGGGGGGCTTCGCGAGAAGTGGTAGCAAAATTGGGGGTGGGAGATTACTTTGGCGAGATGGCTTTGCTGTCGGGGCAACCGAGAAATGCGACCGTGAGAACGACGGAACCGAGTTTGCTTTATGCGTTGAGCCAAGAGCGGTTTCAATTGGCATTATCGGAGACCGCAACCATGGAGTCAGAGGTAAGAGAAGCTTATTTTGACAGGCAGTAGGACTTCGCCATTGAAGGGGGATTTCGGGGCATTCAGAGGCTGACTGCACAAAAAATGTCAAAACATAGAAAATTTTTTCAGGGGTGAGAACTATTTGCTTCGACTAGTGTTTGGCGGAAAACAGGGCTCATTTTCAGGGTTATGGGCGTCGATTCGGGCAAACGTGCGGGCTTGAATACGTTTTTCTTATTGCGATAGGTGCTTTGATCAGAATTCTTGGATCAAATTTCTTAACTCTACGTGGTTTTTCCTTTTCACGTCCCCTATAGTGGATTAAAGTTGCGTGAATAAAGCGGACGAGCATCCCTCCAGGTTCGTTTGCGGCCGCATTTTCTTGTTTTTGTTTTTCGTTTTTTTGTAGAGGGTTTTTCTATGACTAAGCGTGTGATAGCTCACCGCAAGGGTTTCACGTTGGTGGAACTTTTGGTTGTTATTGCGATCATTGGTATCTTGGTTGGACTTTTGTTGCCAGCCGTACAAGCTGCTCGCGAAGCTGCACGTCGTATGCAGTGCAGCAACAACATGAAGCAGCTTGGATTGGCTGCGATGAATTTCGAATCGGCTGTGAAGCGATTCCCACCGGGATATGTTGGCAGCACCAACATCAACAATCCTTCTGACTTTGCAAACCGTACCTTCATTGGTCACTTGGTTTATTTGTTCCCGCACATGGAAGCAGACCAAGTTTACAAGCAATGGGAAGCAAAGCGATCATTCAACCAAGACATGCTGGCCTCTCAAGTTTCTACTGCAGAGCGATGGCGATACATTCGTTGGGTTGATGGAACCTATCCAACCCAATCGTTGTGGGACGATCACCAGTTCCGCATTTCCACCTTGTTGTGCCCAAGTGACGATGCTTACAGCAACGTTTACGCTATTGGTACTGAATTGGTTGTAACACCAACCGGAGCAACGATGCACGGATGGTTGGAGCCAACCCGTGTTGGTCGTACCAACTACTTGGGCGTTTCTGGTCAGTTGGGTGTTGGTATTGCTTCCCGCGACCCGTTTAAGGGCGTGTTCTTCAATAACAGCAAGACCAAGATGGGTGCGATTACCGACGGAACTTCGAACACGTTGTTGTTCGGTGAAGTTACCGGTTTGTTCAACGATCCTTTGAAGGCGACTGGCCGTCAATGGTCGTTGTCTTGGAATGCAGGTCCAAACTGGACCGAATGGCACCGAGCAGTTTACGGTTACCAGAACCAAAAGCGTTGGCACATGTTCTCCAGTATGCATGCTGGGATGGTGAACTTCACATTGGGTGACGGTTCGGTTCGTTTCATTCCTACAACCATCGATCCGACGATTTTGATCAATCTCTCGTCGATGGCTGAAGGCAACATCACTAGTTGGGAAGAGTAATTATGAAGAAGCTGTTTGCTCTCTGTTTGTTGGGAACTTTTTGTTTCGTCGGCTGTGGTTCTGAGACGAAGGTGACCAAGCCTGATTCGTTCTTGCCTCCAACGCAACCAGCTAGTGCTGGATCGGGTGGTGGTGGAGCAGCGGATAGCGGAAGCGAGACATCTCCAAGTGTAGAGCTCAAGCCGTAGTATATTTGCCGTAAATCACGGCAATGACGAAATTAAAAAACCGTAGACTGGGAAACTGGTCTGCGGTTTTTTCGTTGTGCAGTCAGCCGTAGGCGAAACAGGATCACAAACTCTTGACTCACGCAAAGGCGCAAAGGAGGACAGGGGTGGGGGTTCGAACGTAGGGTATGTGAAGCGGTCCTTGTCTATCGGTTCGGCACGTGGGGATCAATCGATTGCGTTGATCATTTTAGAAACGTCGCAAGCGGAAGAGACCGCGGAACATACCGGCCTCCTGCCGTTGTTGGCTTTATGCAGTTTAGATCCTTAGGCCTGGAAGGCCGACACAAGCAGGAGTGAAATACACGCTCAATACTTGATATGTGTTCGTTTTGTTTCTGCATGCTCATCGCACACTCAACTCAAGCTTGCTGATTGGTGTGTCAGCCC
>JBIJCS010000530.1:0-3442 GCA_044344575.1 Pirellula sp.
ATCCGAAACTCTAAAGAGCTACTCCTAACCGATACAACCATGCGGGACGCACACCAGTCCCTCCTTGCGACTCGCGTGCGCACCTACGACATGCTGCGGGTCGCCGACGCCTACGCCCGCCTCGCACCACAACTCTTCTCCATGGAAATGTGGGGCGGTGCGACCTTCGATACCTCCATGCGATTTCTCAAAGAAAGCCCATGGCAGCGTCTCGCAGACCTCCGCGAGAAAATCCCGAACATCCTCTTTCAAATGCTTCTGCGAGCTTCAAACGCTGTGGGATACACAAACTATCCCGATAACGTTGTACAAGCCTTCGTCAAAGAAGCCGCTCAAGCCGGTATCGATATCTTCCGCGTCTTCGATGCTCTCAACTGGTCCGAAAATATGCGCGTCGCCATGGAAGCTGTCGTGGAGTCCGGAATGATCTGCGAAGCAGCTATCTGCTACACAGGGGATATCCTCAACCCCAAACGACAGAAGTACTCGCTCAAGTACTACATCGATCTGGCGAAACAACTCGAAAAGATGGGGGCGCATATCCTCGCCATCAAAGATATGGCCGGTCTGTGTAAACCCCAAGCCGCCAAAGCTCTCGTCGCTGAACTACGACAACATATTGGCATCCCCATCCATTTCCACACCCACGATACTGCCGGCATCCAAGCATCCTCTATTCTCAATGCAGCCGATCAAGGTCTCGAAATCGCTGACGGTGCCCTGGCATCCATGTCCGGTGGAACCTCTCAAGTCAACCTCAACACTCTCGTCGAAGCCATCCGATTCTCCCCACGCGCTAGCCAACTCGATACCGATGCACTAACGAACCTCTCGGAATACTGGAAAGCCGTTCGGCAGTTCTATACCCCCTTCGAAGGCGAATCTCTTGTCGCCGCTGGTGACCTCTACCAACATGAAATGCCCGGCGGTCAATACACGAATCTCTATCAACAAGCTAAAGCGTTGGGACTTGCAGACCGCTGGGAACAAGTCTGCAAAATGTACGCTTCTGCCAACGATCTCCTCGGCGATATCGTTAAAGTTACTCCTACTAGCAAAGCAGTGGGCGACCTCGCTCTGTTCATGGTCGCGAACGATCTCTCAGCGAATGACATCCTCAATGGCGCTCGCGAACTCTCTTACCCTGGCTCTGTCCTGGATCTCGTCGGAGGCATGATGGGTCAACCCCCTGGAGGTTTCCCCGAACCTGTCAAACGAGCGATACTCAGAAATAATCCCGAAGTCAGCAACCGCCCCGGTGAAACCCTACCAAACCACGACTTCAATGCCACTGCCACTGAATTGCAAAATAAACTAGGGCGTTCCCCTACTAGCCAAGAAACAATCACGAGCGCACTGTATCCCAAAGTCTTCGACGAATACATCGCTCACGCAAAAGAATTCGGCGACGTCTCGCTCCTCCCTACCCCAATCTTCTTCTTCGGCCCCTCCCTCGGCGAAGAATTTTCCGTCGATATCGAATCCGGGAAACGACTGATTATCAAGTTCCTCGCTGTCGGTGAACCTCGCCCAGATGGCGTGCGAACGGTCTTCTTCGAACTCAATGGACAACCCCGAGAAGTCGAAGTCGTCGACAAGTCGATCGAAACAAAAGCCGCACGACGCACCAAAGCCGATTCCGCAGACCCCACCCACGTCGCTGCCGCAATGCCCGGCATGGTCATCGGTGTAGCCGTCACTGCCGGCGCGAAAGTCACCAAGGGGCAAAAACTACTTTCCCTCGAAGCAATGAAAATGGAAACCGTTATCAACGCGGAACGTGATGGCGAAATCGCTCAATTGCTCGTTTCTTCAGGGAGCCAAGTTGAAACAGGGGATCTACTCCTTGTTCTCAAATAACCTAATGGTTCTCAAATAACGCATTGGTTCTCAAATAACGCATTGGTCGTTACGTCCAAGACCGTCAAGTCGATGGCGGTGTTGAATTCACTCACCCTGCGTGGGCCGATACAACCCATGAGAATGGATGTAGACCTCCACTCCCGAAGGAACGAGATAGCGTATGCTGCGGCCTTGCTCCACCCTGCGACGAATGTCCGTTGAGGATACCTCCATCGCTGGCAAGTCTAAGACACGTTCCTGAATCGCCCCAAGCACCTCTGGGGTTGCCAGACCGGCAAGCTCCGACCACTGCGGCGGTGCTTCACCACCGCGTCGCGCTACGACCAATGACACCGAAACCAATAACTCCTCCGGAGATTTCCACTTCTTGAAATCTCGTAACGAGTCCGCCCCAATCAACATGTAGTACTCAGCGTCAGGCTCTACACCTCGGAGTGCTGCCACCGTATCCATCGTGTAACTGACCCCGCCTCTGTCTAACTCCAACGCATCCACTTCAAATCGCTTGTTTGAGCCAATCGCAAGTCGCAACATTTCCAAACGATGCTTGTCAGATGTCGGTGTATAACCCAACTTGAACGGCGATATCTTCGCTGGAATGAACTTCACCACATCCAGCCTCATGTCTTGGGCAAACTGCTCCGCAATCAACAAATGACCTTGATGTACTGGATCAAATGATCCACCAAATATCCCAATACGCCGCTTACTCATGACTCAATAACTCCGCTTTCGATACAAGCCGCAGTTTGATTAGCTAGGTCCAGTCCCACTGATTCAAAGAAGTAAAGAACCTCTCCTTGCCCCTCGCACTCGACATCCCCAAAGCAACGCAACGCGCGAGGTCCGTTCGGTAATCGATCTAGGAATCGTGTCACCGACTCTCGCAATCCTACGCCCCGCTGACCATCCAAGATGTCGTCGGGCAAATCCAGCGTCGACCAAGGTTTTAACAGGTCTCGCACATACTTCCATAAGATTGGCAAGAACGATAGCTCACACTTCCTAGTGCGAGTCAACGTCGCGCCACCACCCTGCGGCTGCTCCTGACGCAGCAGCAAAGAACCACGTCGCATGCCTGCACACCAATGTCGACCAATGCTTCCGTCCACATAAATCGTACCGGCTATCCAGCGATGCGCAAGATATTCACCTACGTCACCGGCGAGAAATACCGATCCACGCCGCATCCGCTCACACGCGCGTCCACCTACGTTTCCAAAGACAAAACTGTCTCCACCCCGTAGTCCTGATAGCTCTCCAGGTGCTGGACTCGCAAAGCCATCACCTACCGAGCCTACCAGCAAGGCTAGCCCATCCCGCTTGCCACTCAACGCATCCCCGCCTGCATCACCTAACAAAACCAAATTCCCGCCACGTTGCCCCGCCCCAAATCTATCTCCAACATCTCCACAAACAAAGGTCGTCCCAAACGAGGTTCCGGAACACAAGCCATCCACTCGGCGAAAATCCCCTTCCAGAATCAAAACAACCTCGCCGTCCAAAACACTCCGTAGCCGCGTGTCCTCTTCAATCTCAATCTCAAACAACTCCGACATGGGAACCATGCCGAAAGACG